>QIAW01000230.1 GCA_003225655.1 Acidobacteriota bacterium | reverse complement strand
TGGCAAGCCCCCTCAGCAGCCTCCTGCTCGCTGGCAGCGCCAAACCCTTCATTGATCTTTCACAGGAGCGGCGCGAAAAGTATCTGTTCTCCATGGCCAATAGCCCCATGGCCGCGCTGCGGCGGGGTTTTCAGACCCTCAAGCGCCTCTCAGGCTTTATCTACTTCTCTGTTCCCAACGACCAGGGCGTTAACCCGAACTGGGAGGTCCTCGACTACCCGGCTCCAGCCCCTCCACCATCCGATGCTCCACAGCCGATCACTCCCCTCATCATCTCCAGAGATACCACGCTGGAGGCCGATGCCGTCGTCGTCGGTTCAGGCGCTGGCGGCGGAGTCGTTGCTGGCGAACTCGCCCTGGCGGGCAAAAGCGTGATCGTGCTGGAAAAGGGCGGCTACAACAACGAGGCGAACTTTACCCTGCAAGAGGCCCAGGCCACGCCGGAACTCTACCTCAAACGCGGCACGCTCACCTCCAAAGACCTCGGCCTGATTGTCCTCGCGGGAAGCACCCTCGGCGGCGGCACCGTTGTAAACTGGACGACCTCATTCCGCGCCCCTGACTACGTGTTGGAGGAGTGGGAGCAATCCTCGGGCCTGAAAGAATTTACCGGCTCAGCCCTGCAGGACAGTTTTGCCGCGGTAGAAAAGCGCATCAATGTCAACACCGACAACAGCCAGCACAACAGGCAGAATCAACTGCTGGCTGACGGTTGCCAGGCCCTTGGCTACCACCACGGCGTGCTCCGCCGCAACGCCATAGATTGTCAGCAGCGCTGTGGCACCTGTGGTTTTGGCTGTCGCTATGGCGCCAAGCAGTCCACCCTGAAGACCTACCTGCAAGATGCCTACGACCATGGCGCGCGTATCATCGTGCGCTGCAACGCCGACAAAGTGCTCATCGAGGACGGACAGGCCGTCGGTGTCAAAGCGACCGTAACCGACACGGCCACCGGTAAAACCTATAATCTCACCGTTCGCGCCAAAACCGTTATCGTCGCCGCTGGCGCCATCAACTCCCCGGCCCTGCTGCTGCGCTCCAGGTTAGAAAACCCCAATATTGGCAGACACCTCAAGCTGCACCCAGTCTCAATTATCTCCGGCATCTACCCCGAGAAAGTCTACCCATGGCAGGGCGTGATGCAATCCGCCTACAGTGACCAGTTTGCTCACCTGGACGGAAACTACGGCTACAAGCTGGAGGTTCCCCCGGTGCATCCTGGCCTGCAGGGCCTCGCGACCTCATGGTACTCGGCGCGCGAGTACCGTGACATGATGACGAATGCGCCCAATATCGGTACCTTTATTGTGCTTTCGCGCGATAAAGGCGAGGGAAGGATCAAGTTGGATCGCTACGGTGAGCCGGTCATCGATTACGTGGTTTCTGTCTATGACCGTCACCACATCTTGCACGGTCTGCGCCAGGCTACACGCGCGCATTTCGCCGCTGGCGCCAAAGCTGTAGTGTCCGTACACAGCAAGCGCACGCGCCTTGATCGACCCGCAAGCGGCGTGGTGACCGAGCAGCAGTTCCGCGCCTTCGATCGACAGTTGGAGCGCCATGGCATGGGCGTCAACCGCGTCATGATGTTCACCGCCCATCAAATGGGAACATGTCGTATGGGGGCGGAACCCAAGACATCAGTAACCGATGAACACGGTGAAGTACACGGCGTGAAGGGCCTTTTCGTCTGCGATGGCAGCCTCTTCCCCTCGGCCTCTGGGGTGAACCCGATGCTATCAATCATGGGCCTGGTTCATAGATCAAGTCAATATATTAAGACGGCCTGGTAGGAAAATTTTACTTAATTCCTTATAAAATAAACTGGGCACCTGTAATGTCAGATGGCACCAACTCATCCAACAGATCCAGCACGGTGACGATCTCTCCTTGACGGCGTTCACTGGTGAGCAAGCCATCAGAGAGGGGCACGACCACCTCCAACAAGGTGTGCCGTTCTTGGTGCTTCAGGCGCAGGTGTAAACGATATGTTAATTGGTAGTGTTGCATGCCCAATTAGGGCGTCGCCTTAGTACAGACAAGCAAATTCAATGATTTATGATTCTTCAATTGCCGCCCAAAAGATATTAGCAAGCCGAACATATCCCAAAGGACTGGGATGGAAGCCATCGCCGCTGATATATTCAGGATGGGCCGTCAGCTCGCTCCCGTGGCTGAAAAGATCAGCCAGTCTCACACCATAACGCGCAGCAGCCGTCGCGATACCGGTATTCCAACGCTTGATCTGCACCAGCATCTGCGCTTTCTGTGAGAACGACAGGCTAGAAAATGCCGGCAACCGCGTCAGATCCGGTAGATTCGCCATCACCAGGCTCGCGTGCGTATTGGCAT
>QIAW01000227.1:3245-24048 GCA_003225655.1 Acidobacteriota bacterium | reverse complement strand
ATCGCAGGCTCGCTCGCCGGGGTCATCACCGCGCCCTACGCCATCGCCATCATGTCGGCGGTAGCACTGGTTAGCACCTGGCTGCTCTACTGGTCGCGTCCAGAATTGAGGACCCTGAGCAGCTTTACAACATAGTGCTCAAAGATGCTGTATCGGCGTGAAGACGTGTCAGGGTACGGCTTTTAGTCGTGCCGCAAGCGGTGCAAAAATGCGTTGGGCTTTACGCCGTATGTGAGACCTGATAGATGAACAACCCCGAAGGGGTGACGTGTTATAGCCCAGCGGTTCACCGCTGGGTAACTGCAGAAAAATGGACCAAGTCCCGCAAGGGACGACGCTTGTAACTCTAAGTTCTCACGCAAACTCTTTAGTCCCTGCGGGTTGTCTACGTGTCCATCGCCGGACGTTTGCCCACAGGTGCAATTGATGCTATCAACCTGCCTGAAAAGAGACCGGGTATGAAAATAGTCAGCATCGGTGAAGTCCTTTGGGATGTCATTGAACGGCAGGAATATCTGGGCGGCGCCCCATTCAATTTTGCCGCCCATCTCCGCCGGCTCGGTCACACGGTATTTTTTATCAGTGGTGTAGGCCGCGACCCCCGAGGAGAGCGCATTTTGGAGAAGATGACCGAATTGGGTCTTTCCACCGGCTACGTGGCTTGCGTCGAGAATGTCGCCACCGGCGTGGTCGAGGTCACACTCGAAACTGCAGGGCAACCGCATTTCATCATCCAGCGGCCCGCCGCCTACGATTTTGCCACGTTATCGGAATCGCAACTGTGCCGGCTTTCAGCGCAGCGCCCCGATTGGATTTACTTTGGGACTCTGATGCAGATGAGTCCGCAAGCCAAGACCCTGACGACTGCGTTGCTTGCTTCGACTGCAACCGCCCGTCGTTTTTATGACGTAAACCTTCGTGCCGGCTGCTATGAGCCTTCCCTGGTGCGCGAGCTGATGGCAAAAGCGACGGCGGTTAAGCTGAATGAAGACGAGGCTTCCGAGATTACGCGGATGTTCCGCCGTCCCCCACACAGTTCACTCGAAGACTTCTGCCGCAGCGGCGCTCGCGAATTTGGCTGGAAAGCGGTCTGCGTAACCCGTGGAGCGCGAGGATGCGCACTCCTGATCCACCGTGCAGGCAGCCACACTGAACAGATCAGCCGTGGACCTATTCGCGAAGAATACATTCGCAGTGAATACCGTCGCAGTGAATATTCTCGCAGTGAATATTCTGAAGACGAATACATTGAAGCTGATGGTTACCAGGTCGAGGTAGCTGATACCGTCGGTGCTGGTGACGCCTTTGCCGCGGCTTTTCTTCACGGGTTCGGCAGCGGATGGCATGCCCTGCAAATCGCCGACTTCGCCAACCGCGTCGGGGCCCTGGTCGCCAGTCGCCGAGGCGCGCTTCCTGGCTGGAGTGTCGCGGAAGCAATGGCACTCGAGCGAACCACAAAGCCTTAGGCCAGTACCAATCTCGGGCATTTATTGCTTATGTGTTCTGCGCTCACAAAAGGTCACGATCTTAGTGGGATCGATGGCTTCGTTATCCACTTGCATTTCCGCGACCTTGCCTTTCTTGTCGATCACGTAATTCACCCGCCGCGCGGCCTTGTATTTCGGGCTATAGATCCCGTATTTGCGAACGGTTTCTCCTCCCCAGTCGCTCAATAGCGGAAATGTTATCTTGATCTGCTCTGCCCATGCCCGGTTGCTGAAAGTACTATCCATGCTCACACCCAGCACCTGGGTGTCTGCAGCTTCCAGCTTTTCGAGGTTCTGCTGGAAGTTCTGCATCTGTTTGCTTCAACCACCGGTGAAGGCAAAGATATAAAACGCCAGCGCGACGTTCTTCTTGCCACGAAAGCTGCTGAGGGTGACCTTGTTGCCGTTCTGATCGACCAGGGTGAAGTCGGGGGCTTCATCCCCCACCTTGATCGATGGTTCCGGAACGTCTTTCTTCTCGGCCTGTGCCCATAGCTGTCCCCCTGGCAAAGCGGCAAGCGCAAGCATCCACAGCGCAAGGAGAGCAATTCTTCGATTCATGGATCGTATCCTCCGCAAAATATTGTTCTTTAAGCCTACTTGTTCGGAGTGGAAGGGTCAACGGCGAAGCCCGTAAAAGCGCCTTTTTCCCACAATCTCTTCAGCCACGACGCAGCAAGCATGGGATTTGATCATTTCTCTTTAATTGAATTGTTGACCGCGCTTCGCTGATGCTACGCGCAATCCTTCCGCCCGTGGCCCTGGGAGAGCCGCCCTTACGGTTAATCGCACTAAACATACTGTTCCAATTTTTTGATTTGACAATGGCTGGGTGACTGGAATGGAGTGTACTGGACGGCCCCATCTTTTTGCGAAGCAAGGCGTGGGTTTTCGGGATATGCTGTCAATTCAATGAAAAAACTCAAGTTTCTCATCTCCCTCATCATGGAGGAGAATCGTTATCAGAAGCTGCACGCGTCGGTAGCGCGCGATGTTGCTGGCCGCCTCGGTGTTGACATAGAGATCCTCTACGCAGGCAATGATGCAATTACGCAAAGTGAGCAACTGTTGAATGTGATTCATGCTCCCAGCGACGCCCGGCCTGACGGGATTATCTGTGCTCCCGTTGGTACAACTCTAACGCCAGTGGCGCGTCGCGCTGCTGAGTCGGGCATCGGATGGGCGGTGCTCAATCGTGAGTGCGATTACGTAACCGAGCTGCGCCGGATCTGTTCTGCTCCGGTTTTCTTTGTCAGCACAGATCAATCAGAGATCGGGCGAATCCAGGGACGGCAGATGGCTGCATTGCTCCCGCAGGGTGGGCTCATCCTGTATGTCCTCGGCCCGGCCGGCAGTCCCATTGTGGACTATCGCCGCTCTCACATGCTGTCAACCAAGCCGATAAAGCGGTCAGCGCCTGGCTTCAGTTGCGCACTTCGCGCACTGCACCCATAAGTTTGGTTGCCGCCCAGTGTGATGACATGGCAATCGGCGCCAGAAAGGCCTTTGAAGAACAGACCGATGGTCAAGAACGGGAGCGGTGGATCAGCCTGCCCTTTATCGGCTGCGATGGCTGTCCTGAAGCCGGACAGCAATGGGTGAGCCGAGGCTTGCTCGCGTCCACTGTCATCAATCCTCCCACCGCGGGTCCTGCTCTTGAGATGATGGTGCGCGCCATTCAAACCAAGGCACAGCCGCAGGAATGTACGTTGGTTACCCCTTCTTCTTTTCCGCCGGTGGAAAAGTTGTCGAGAGTGCCGGTGCAAAACACAGTCTCTTAAGCTGCTGCGGCAATGCGCCGAACCAGGTCGTCCTGTTCGACCTTACTCTCAGCGCCGATGGTGAATGAATCCAGCACGTTGAGCGAGAGCGCGTACTTCAGAGCTTCATCCTGGCGGTCGCGCAGGGCGCCCTGGCCGAGGATCTTCATCCCGATAACTCCCTTGCCCGCGGCTTTCATCTCGCGCAATACGCTGACAACGGTATCGGGGTCATCATCCATGTGTGCCCCGATGGGATTGATGCGGGCTAGATCGACCTCCACCCAGGGAGATTTGGCAGCCGCCCGCAATGCCCCGATGCTGTGACACGAACAGCCGTGCGCGCGAATGGTCCCTTTCTCCTTGGCTTCCGAGAGGACGTCCATCACGCTCCGATAACGCTCGGTCCAATCTCCTTCGGTCAGGCAGTGCATCAGGCACACGTCAATGTAGTCGGTGCCCAGTTCGCGGCGGAAGCGGTCGAGGTCAGCGCGCGCCCCGGCCGCGTCGCGAGCCCAGGTCTTGGTGAGTATGGTGACCTTGTCGCGGGGCACGTGCTTGAGCGCCTCGGCGACATGAGGATGGCTGCCGTAGGCGTCGGCTGAGTCGAAGAAGCGCAGGCCCTGGTCATAGCCATGAAGAAGAAGCCTGGAGAGTCCGTCAATGCCCAGTGCGGTTTGATTCGAATGATGGCCAGAGCCGACCGTTCCTGTTCCCATGGCCAGCCTGCTGGTCTTAATGCCCGTCTTTCCCAGCACCACAGTGTCAGAGGCGTTGAACTTGCCGGACAAACTGGTTGCTGCAATGGCATCCAGCACGCCTTTCGATGCCAGCCATGCAGCCCCTAAACCTTGGGCCGTGCGTACCAGGAATTCTCTGCGTTTCATTGGGTCCTCCGTTACAACAGAAGGTCTAATGCATTTAGACGCCTCAACCAGCGGACGGGTAGGCAAGCTCTGACGACAAGTATAAGCCAGGCAATTGACCGCTGCACGGCCCCCCTCGCATTCTTTGGAGTGCCAATACTACGTGCTATTTCTGAGTGAGGGTGAGTTTGTGCTGGCCAACAATCGCGAGGTCTACCTTGGCCGGGAACTTGAATGTGGAATCAAGCCCAACATTGGGATATTTGGGCTTCAGGAACTTCTCCACAAAGAGCTCCAGGATCATGCGTGGAATTTGCGTATCATCGAGCGCCACCGATTCTACGTCGACCTTTCCCATTCCGCCGCTGCCACTGGCTTGCGCCGCTACCCGGACCTCGTGCACACCGCTGAACAGCCCGAGCAGGGGATTGCTGCTGGAGCGCCCGGCCTTGATCTCATCGAAGTCGACCCGGGCCCAGCCGTTGATGGTATCGGGCTCCAGACCGAACTTGACGCTCTTGACTCCCACCGGCAATTTGACGCGGCCTTCCGCAAAATATGCGTTAATTTCTTCTTCGGTCAGGATGGTCGGCGCCTGGTCAGGATGTTCTTTCATGCCGTTCTGCTCGAGGTGTTGCAGTTTCACTGCCAGGCGGTCTGCCGCGGCCTTTGTATTGTGGCTGTTGGCGGCCGAAGGCTTGATCTTGGCGGAAGACTGTGCGAATAAAGCGGAGCTAAAAAACATCGCGGCCAAAATCAGGGGACAAGAAAAGATCTTCCACGCACGAATGGGCATGCAATTATTGTATCGCGGCGCGGGTCTGCCCCTGGGTCCTGACGACACCGGCAACCTGCGGCGCGGCAAAGCCACTCCAGGGGCCACTGAATGACAAATCCACCTTGGCTTTTCCTTCGGCCAAAGGTCCCATATCTGGCTTCGGCAATCCCAGGCTTTCCAGGAAAGCATTCAGTCTCTCGACATCGGCATCGCCCTTGATCTCAAAGCGATAGTTGCTGCGGCTGAAGGTTGCGCCGGCCACCGCCGGCGTTGCTCCACCCAGGTTGATGTGGAAAGGAGTAATCGTCAATTGCGGCTCAGTCAACACCACTTGTCCTCTTCTCATGAACTGTGGATTGCCGGCGTTTTGTGAGAGCGGACGCTGGAAGTTGATGGCGATAACGTCAGTGCTCGCCGGCGGTCGTAACAGCTCGGAGCGCAATTTGACGCTCGAGACAATTACCGTCCAAGTCTCCGCTCCATGTTCCACCATGCCGCTCGGTGCGCGCGGCCCGGGAGAATTGAAGAGGGTTCCATCAATAAAACCTGAGGCGTCGAAGTCGCGCGCCATGTCCTTCTTCATGTGGCGGGCCAGCGCCGCCACCGTGGAAAGCGGGAACTTGAACGCCCGCAAAGAAGTATTGGAGAGCAGCCAGCGTTCGCTATGCAAGTTCACGGCGCCGGCAAAGTTCACGGCGCCCCCATCTTTGGGAAGAGTGCAGTCGAATCGCACGGGAGTGGCCACGCCACGAAAGCCTGCATTGCAATTGATGTTGAAATCAAAGGAATCGTCGCTGGCGATGTCGTAACGGCGGAAGTCGTCCACTGAAACCATGCCCGCGAGGTCAAAGGCGGCGGGCGTTCCGGTGAATTTGGCATTAGCGGTTACGGCGCCGCGCCAGCCGCGATCGCGTCCATAGATAAGTTGCGTGACCTGGCCGAGCTGCGCTTTCTGCCATGTGACTTCGAGCAGAAAGGGAGTGGAGTGCAGGTCGACCGCGCGCTGAAATGTTCCGTTCAGTTTCACAGTCCCGGTATCGCTCAAATTGGCATCGGAGCGGATAGGGCGCGCCACCAGCCGCATTTTCCATAGGTTTTCCGAGGCCAGCCATAACGAAAAATCGGCGTCGGTCAGGGCAAAGGCTTTTTTCTCTGGCCCGATCTTAAGGTTGATCCTTCCCGTATCGGCCTCGATGTAGGGGAATCGCGGCCGCGATTCGGCGTGGGCCGTGCCCGTTGGCGCGCTGGGGATTTGCGCCGCCCGCGTCAGCAACGATTCCATGTTCCAGCGTCCCTGGCTGTTGCAGACCAGGTTCAAGCTGGGTTCTTTCAGACTGAGGCGGGCGATTTCGATGCGCGCTCCGAGCAGAGAGCGCAACCGTAAGTTTGCGGTGACGCTGTCGGAACGCAACAGCGGCTCCGAGCTGAACGCCGGATCGTCTTCGATAGCAAAGTTTTCCAGGTCAAATCCGGGCTGGGGTAGCAGATGAAAGTTGATTTTTTGGGCGCTGACCCGGCGGCCCAAAGATGCGGTGATAGAAGCTTCCAGACGTTTTTTCAGCCGGTCTAGCCGGATGGGAACGAAAGCGGCTATGCCCAGAAGGATAACGGCGGCGATGATCCATTTGCGCCGGCGTGGCGGGCGCGCCTTCTCCGGTTCATTGCCGGCCGGCTCGCTTGCAGCGCTCATGACTGCCGCCTTCATCAGTGCACCATGCTGAGCGTGCGTTTCCAGCGTGTCTTGTCGAAGAAATGGATAACAGTGTGTGCAATATTCGAAAGCCGGTCTGCAATCTCGGTTTTCTTGTATTGGTCCTCGGGAGTATCGAACGACCAGTAGATGAACATCGGGCGTCCAATGAGGTTCTCCTGTGGCACAGGACCAAAGTAGCGGCTGTCGAAGCTGTTGTCGCGATTGTCGCCCATGGCGAAGTAGTGATCGGCAGGAACTACGAAGTCGCCATCTTGAACGTGCGAACGCATGGTCAGGCGCCAGTAGTCCGGAATGTTTTCCCATTCAGGGATTGGCGCGTTGGGAAAGTTGTCACGATACGGGCTTAACGGAGATCCATCGTAGATGGCGAAAGGCTCATTTTGCAGCTCACCGTTGATGTAGAGTTTGCCATCTTTCAGATGAATCTTGTCGCCGGGCAGGCCGCGCACCCGCTTGACGAGATAGAGGCCGGGCTGCGCGGGAGAGATGAAGACGATGATGTCGCCACGGTGGATCTTCCCGTAGGGCAGCAGCGGTCCCACCCATTTTGCTTTGGGGGCGAGGCTCACGCGGTCCACAAACAAATGATCGCCTATCAACAAGGTGTTCTGCATGGAGGCTGAAGGTATTTCGAAAGCCTGCAGGATGAAGGTGATGATGAATAAGCCCGAGACCAGCACTGTGGCCATGGAGCCGATAAACTCCATCGTGGTTTCACGGTGCTTTTCCGGTTGTTCGGCGGATGATTTGCCGTTGGCCGGAGCGGATTTTGCCTTATTTTTGTTCTTTGCCAAGATGTTCTCTCAGTTGACCAGCCGCATTGTCCGGTTCCAGCGCACGTATTCCCAGAAGTGCCGAACGGTGAAGATCAAACTTGCCAGTTTACCACCAGCGACCGGTGGCTCGTCGCTCCCCGCGGAAAGCGAAAAGTAAATCAGCCACGGCCGGCCGACGATGTTCTCTCGCGGGACAAAGCCCCAATAGCGGCTGTCGGAGCTGTCATCCCGGTTGTCTCCCATGGCGAAATAACTGTCCTTAGGCACCACCAGCTCGTCATTACGAATGTGCGAAGCCAGCCCTCTGCGCCACTCGGGGATTACACCGTCCCTCTCCGTCGGCTGCACAGCAGGGAAGTTATCGCGATAGTTGCTGAAAGAGCCATTCCGGATGACGAAAGGTTCACTCTGCCGCTTTCCGTTAACGTACACCTCGCCTTCCATTAGACGTACGTGGTCGCCCGGCAGCCCAATGACTCGCTTCACAAAGTGTTGAGAAGGATTGATGGGGTATTTGAAAACGATGATATCGCCGCGCCGGACCGGCGAGTAACGTAGTAGGTTGTGCCAGATGCCCATCTGGCCATAGTGGACCTTATCCACCAGCAGGTAATCGCCGACCAGCAGCGTATTCTCCATGGATTCTGTAGGAATCTGGAACGCCTGGGTCAGGAATGTAACCACAAAGAGGGCAATCACAATGGTGGCAACCAGCGATTGCAGCAAGGCCAGCCAACCCTCGCCCTGTTTGCGTCCGCGCCCGGAATTTTGGGGGTCACTAGAGGCGGCGGTCGCCGGCGCGCCTGTCGCCACGTCGGGAAGAAAGCGGTCGGGCCCATGCAGAATTTCGGGCTCCGTTCCCGTGGCGGTTGAGGTCTGGGAAGCCGCTAGCGAAGATGGAATAGCAGGATCGGTCATTCCACTCCTCCTGCGAGAGGCCGTTCTTTCAAAAGATGCTCCAGCGCCTGGCGGGCCGCGCGCTGCTCCGCGCTCTTCTTGCTGTGGCCCTCGGCGCGGGCAATGAGGTGCGGGCTCTCGTCGCCGCTGCGCAGATGCAGACGTACTTCTGCCGTGAAAATCTTCTTGTGGTCTGGCCCGGTCTCATTGGCGATCAGGTAGACAGGTTGTGGCTGCCCCATGGATTGTACCGACTCCTGCAACGCCGACTTGTAATCCGTAAGCGGCAGCACCTCTCCCGCTTGCTGCATCCGTTCCAGTTCAGGGTTCACAATTTCCCTATAGATGAACTGGCGCGCAAGGTCCAGGCCCCCATCCAGGTAAAGGGCCGCGATCACCGCCTCCAGGGCGTCCACCAGCAGTGCCGCCTTGCTTCTTCCGCCGCTTTTCTCCTCACCCCGCCCCAGGCGGAGGTAGTTTCCCAGCTCAAGCTGCTTGGCCACCCGTACCAGGTGCCGCGCGCTCACCAGGTGTGCCCGCATCTTCGAAAGCTCGCCTTCATGCTTCCCTGGAAAATGCGCGAACAGCGCCTCGCTGGTTACGAACCCCAATACCGCGTCGCCCAGAAATTCCATGATTTCGTTGTCGCCCGCGGAAGGGCCGATCCTCTCCCCCGAGCTCTCATCAGGCGACAAGGCATCGCTGGCCTCGTGCGCATGAGAGCTGTGCGTCAACGCCTGTTCGAGCAGAGCGGAGCGTGCGAAGTGGTGCTGCAGAGCAGCTTCCAGCATCGAAGTGTCAGGGGTTGTCATGAGCGCAAAAAACAAAGTTGGGTTTTGTGTTGAATCAGTGCGCAACTTTGGTATCTGCCAGTTGCTTAAGCCTTGTCTGCTCCTGCTTCGCCAGTTTGAGCACATCCGGCTCGCCAATGGAAAGATCGACCGCGCGATTAGCGGCGATGAGCGCGTCACCATATTTCTTTTGATGGTCACGGGCGATGGCCAGCCGCAGCCACACAGAAGGCTCGGGATTCAAGATATTCAGTTGCGTCGCCCTTAGCAGCGAATCCTCTGCCGCCTTGTCATTCTTGCCGATTAATTCCACTGTGCCCTGCGCGGCAAAAGCCATAGACTTGATGGTGTTCAACTGGTCAGGAGTGAACTGCGCCGGCTTGAAGGCGCCGGAATCAATTAATTGGATGGCGTGGCCGGAATCTTTCACGATTTCGTCATGGCGTTGCGCCAGATCAAGGTCGGTCTCATTGGTGCGCTCCGCCAGCACGCTGGAAACCATGATCAGCGCAAACACCGAATCCGGATCGAGTGTAAGTACCTTGCGGCCCATCTCCAGGGTCTTCTCTGCGTTATTGGCCGCCTGGTAGCGGCGCATTAACTGCTCATATAGGACCGAGCGCAGATCGCTGTCGGGAAATTTCACCGCGAAATCGTTGGCGGCCGCATCGGCCTTGGCCACGTCCTGCTGGTTGGAAGCTGCCTGGTAGGCGTCATACTCCGGCTGCGTCTTGGCAGCTTTGATCTTGGCTTCTCCGGCTTTGTTGCCGGTTTCTGGCGGCTGCGATGGGGCCCCGCTCTGGGGGCTTGCCGCCTGTGTCTGGGAAGCCTGCGCTCCGCTGTTTTGCGCCGGCAACCAGATGGCGGCAGCCAGCAGGACGGCAGCAAGGCTCAAGTTTTTTTTCATTCTACTGCTCCAAATAGATCCGCGATGTTTTGCTTAGTTCGGGTTCTTAGGACGCGAAGCCGGCGGCTCATAAGGCTGCGAGATACCGCGGTCGGCGGCGGTCTTGATCTCTGGACTGGCCGCACCGAAAGCGAGGGCGGCGTGGTACTGCGCCAGTGCCGCCTCACGATCTTCCCTCAGATCGAAGATCCTGCCCAAATAGATATGCGACCAGGCCACCACCCGGGGCTCACGCGCAATTTCAAGGGTCCGCTCGAAATATGTGCGCGCGCCATCCATGTCTCCGCTGAGCGAAGCTGCCTTGGCCAGGATAAACAGGGCGCGCGCCGGGTCCTCATTCTTCTCATCCAGCGCCTGGTGCGCGAGCTTCTGCGCTCCAGGAATGTCACGCGAGGCCAGCCGCTGCTCCGCTAAATCCAGCAATTGAACTTGCTGTGCCTTGGTGGCGCGCAACAGCTCAGGAGCCGCCTCCTTGGAAAAATTCACCTGCTGCGCCAGTTTTTTTTCTTTATCGGCATCAATTTGAAACAGCCAGTCGGAGTAGCTGTCTTTCAACCCCGCAGGATCTTTCTCGAATTTCTGCAGCGCCTCATAAAAATAGCGGGTGAGGATAAAGCCTTCGTTCACCGCCGCCTTGGCTGCCTGCAATCGCACTGTCTCTGCATCTTTGCCAGTGACGGCAAGCGTGCGCGCTTCGATGGCGCGGATCAGCGATTCGTTGACCAGCAGGCCGATATCGGTCTTGAAGCTCTCATCCATGGGCGCGGTAGCAACGGTAAGCAGCAGAGGCTCCAGCCGCTTCAGCGCTGTGGCTCGTTTGAGCGCGTAAGGATCGAGGACGTAATGCAGATATGTGTGGCGAATCTGGTCCAGTTTCATCTCACCGTGCGTCGGCAGCGAAACCACGAGGAAGTAATCTTCTCCATAATTGCGGGCATTCGTGTCGCGGGGAGCTGCTAGAGGTTCCACCAGCACCGTAAAGCGCCGGCCCATGTAGCCGCTCATCTGCAGCTTCAGATAAAGGTCGGTTTTGAGAATCATTTGCGACACTGGATCATGCAGCCGGTCTACGAGCGCCTCGTAGTCGGCCTGGTGCTTTTTCCAAAGATCACGCAGATTGAATGCCTGATAGAAATTTTGCAGCACCGGGACCGTCCCCAGCACGTAGGCTGCGTCAGGCGGCAGGTCCGCCTCTTGCACCGTGGGCTGAAAGGTCGGCGGCGGCGATAGAAAAATTCCCAGCGATACGAACTGCGCCAGGTCGCGCGCAGGATCTACATTCTGGTGGTCTTTGTAGAAACGGCAAAACCCTGTCCGGGCACGGGCGGCATCTTGTGAAGTTGCGGCCGTTTGCGCAATTTCCTGCCGGATCTGTGTGCGTAGCGGGTTGGAATTTGCCAAGTCGGCATCGTAGCCGCAGGCATTCATCGCCGCCAGCAGGCTGAAGAGGGTCTCATTAGTATCCAGACTGATCTTTGAGCTGTTGGCTGATGCGGGCACTCCTGTGGTTACCGCGGTCGCTCGCTGCGCCTCAGCGCAAAAACTCAGTGCGGCACAAAGAACCATCAAAGTTGAAAAGAATGAGATAAAACGCAGACGGGCCTCCTCTTCGACGCCAGGCGGGATACTTTATTTTACTGGCCAAAGAAGAACGCGGTCAACGCGCAAAAATTGTGCGGCACAGCCGTCCTACCCCGGCGTCCCGTGGGTCCGCGGCTGCTTTTGCAAGGTCATCGCGTCAGCCTTGCCAGCAGGGCCAACTATCCCCTGACATCCATGTGTGAGAATGACAGCAAGATGCGGCTGGGTGTGGGCCTGCCCATATTCATTGCCGGGCTGAAAGTTGTAAAGATGAGCAAGTTGTTCAGCCGCGGAATCAGGTCTTTAGCCCCTTCCGGCGCCGAGATAATTCTGTAGTCACCCACCCGGCCATTGGCATCAACGTAGGTTTCAATGACCAGCGATCCTTCGTTGTTGCCGATGGTGGTCAAGAAGGGCAGCGGCGACGGGTTCAATTGCGGCGGCGTATATAGCGCCAGAGGGACGTCAGAAGAGGCCGCACTGTTGACCGGCAGGCCGAAGAACCCGATGATCAATCCAAAGAAAATCACAGCGCTCAATACGCCGGCGGTCGCCGGAAACATGAATGCGTTAAAGCTGTTTTCCAGCCTTACCCACATGCCTTGCCAGCGGCGGCGATAACTTTTCGTGCGCTCCAGCGAAAGGGCAATCCGCAATTGCAGGGCAAGATCGGGAGGCGCGGGCCGCTTTCCCAAACCGGCAATCAGCCGCCGGGTATTTTCCAGTTGCCTGTATTCAGTGCTGCACGGCACACATTCCACCATGTGCGCAGAAACGTGCTGCATCTGTGCACCGGTGAGGGCGCCATCCAGATACAACGAAAATAACGACTGCGCTTCACTGCACTTCATGATGTCACCTCAACCTTGGCACGCCGTATTTCCGGCATGGCTTTTGCCCTGGAGGGCTGGCGGTTGTCGCCCGGTCCGGCAGCCAGTCCTAACTCCTCGCCGATTTCATTGACGTAAGACTGCAGCCGCTTTTTGAGCATTTCGCGGCCCCGCGTCAGGCGGCTCTTGACCGTACCCAGGGAAGCTTTTGTTACTTCCACGATCTCTTCATACGACAAATCTTCAATGTCGCGCAGCACCACCGTCGTGCGGAAAGGTTCTGCGATCTGCCTCAACTCCTCCTCCACGCGAGCCCGTACTTCCTCGTGCGCCAGGCTTTCAAAGGGTGTGTCGCCAGGATCTTCCAACAGCTCTTTCAGACCTGGGGCGCGGGAGCCATCCGCCATATCATCGACGACCGGCTCAAGGCTCGCCTCGCGTCGTTTGTGACGGAACCACCAGCGCTTTCGGTTGCAGGCTTCATGCACCGCGATGCGGTAAATCCACGTCTTCAGGCTTGATTCGCCGTGGAAGTGGCCTATTCCGCGGAAGATCTTCAGGAAAACTTCCTGCGTGGTATCTGCCGCATCCGCAGGATCGTTGATGATGCGATAAACCAGGCTGTACACCTGCTGGTGATAGTGGGTAATCAGCCAGGAGTACGCGTCCTCAGAACCGGACTTGAGCTCGGCCACGATCGAACTTTCTTCTGTGGCATTCGCGAGCGCGCTTGCTAATTCGGCCAATGTGGTTGCTCCCGCCACCGTCTTCATGGCGTCCACCTCACACCTTAGCAGGATATGATGTCAGCTTCAACATGCCTTTGGCTCCCTGAAAACCCACCGGAGCAACGGCTACTACTGGTTATATAGACGTTCGTGCCCCGCGGAAGGTTCCCGAGTTCCACAAGAATTTACAATATGCGGCAGCTTGCTAAGTCTCTGGAATATCTGGATTTGTACGCACTTCCGCCTGAATGACCATTCACAATCCTGGGGAAGAACAACGCAGGGGCTTTGTTATCGACTATTTGATTGTGCTCTGTGCCGCCGGCTGCACCGGGGACGGGGTCTTCTTATGGACTGGCTTTCTGGGCGTATCATCCTCCGCATCGACAATGCGCTTGGGCACGCCGTTTGCGCCTATCACGATGACTGGACCGGATTTCTTCCCGGTAGTCTCTGAACCCGCTCGCGTAGTGGTTGCCGTCGAGCCGGTTTGGCCGTGACCGCGCAGCCGGGCAAGTTCTGCTTCCTGGAAGGCGGCCAGGCTTTCCATGTAGTCGGCGATGGACCGCCGGTTGGCTTCCAGCAACTGCGTGTCGGCAGAGAGAGCCTGGTAGTCATCCTTGCTTCCGAACCCTCCCGCCGAATCTGTCAATGGGGCCAGCACGTCATAGAGCACATTCAAGTCGCGATAGAGCTTCAACGCGGCGGTGAGTGAGGTCGGGTTACCGCGCACGGCAGTAATCATTCCCGGCAGCGCGTTCGCCATGTTGCTCATCAGCGATTGCACATTCGCTTCGATCTGCCCGCGGTTGCCGCCGTCGGTCTTCCATTTATCAATGCGCAGCCTGGCCAGGTCGAGCGTCGCCTGCCGCGTGGATTGCTCCAGCGCCGACAATGTCGAATTGAGCTGCGTGATATTCGGCGCCGGGGTGCTGGGAAGGGGATTCGTCCGGGCCGCAGGCGCGTTCCGTGGTTTAGAGGCAGGCTTGGCTGGCTGCGATGATTGCGCCCAACAGCTTGCTCCCCAGAGTGCGACGGTAAGGATGCAAATAGATATCTGTTTCATGGCTGGCTCCACATCTTTAGGATCTTAACCCCTTTAAGATGTTAACCCCGCAGCTCAGGGTTACTTTCTCTTTCTGCTCACGTCCAAAAAAGGACGAATTTACTACATCACAGCACAGGCCGTGCAATTTCTTTCGCGGATTTGTTTACCATTTCATTAACCTACTGGACCCGCAATCATTGACCAGTTTAGAACACATTCCTGATTCTGCCCTGAAAACCGGCAACTGGCCGCTGGCAACGGTCTTTCGGAAGCAAGTCCCACCCGGACAATGTACAAAGGTCACCTATTTCCGCGCGTCAACCCCTCTCAATATTGGGTTCACACTATCAGCTAAGGGGAGGCATATATGTCCAAAGCGCTACTCGTCTTCACAACAATAATTCTGGCCTCAGTAATCATTTTCGTCGCCTGCGGCGGCGGAAACTCAAGTCAAAATGTCAGCTCGAACATGGGCAATGCTGCAACAGGAACCGGCACTGGAGGTGCCCCTACTCCCACTCCAACTCCCACCCCGACTCCCACTCCCACGCCGTCATCCACAATAGTTCCCCTGATGGATATGGGGAACAACACATATCTCGGTTTCTCTGGCGGGCTGTACACCAACGGCAGCAATACACTTCCCACGACGCACCACCTGGCTGGCCTGGGCCGCGCCAACGCCATTCATCCCATGGATACGATGGGCAACTCCAATCCCAACGGCAAGTATGTGCTGCTTTCCATCGGCATGTCGAATACAACCCAGGAGTTTTGCGATGCCGGCGCCACCTTGCCCTGCAACTCGTTCAGCTTCATGGGACAGGCAGCCGCCGACCCCGCCGTAAACCATACAAAGTTAGTTCTTGTGAATGGCGCGCAGGGCGGCAAGTCCGCTTCATTTTGGACCTCCTCGATCCTTGCCGACTACGACCGCATACGCGATACGGTTTTGACCCCGCAAGGTCTGAGTGAGCTGCAGGTGCAGATCGTATGGCTGAAGGTCGCCAATCCCGGTCCCACGGTTGCGCTGCCGGCAGCTAACGCCGATGCCTACACTCTGCTTGGCCAGGAGGGCAGCATTTTGCGCGCCCTGAAGACGCGCTACCCCAACCTGCAGCAGGTATTTGTCTCCAGCCGCATTTATGCCGGCTACGCCACCAGTACGTTAAACCCGGAGCCCTACGCCTATGAATCCGGCTTTAGCGCAAAGTGGCTCATCCAGGCGCAGATGGACCAGATGCAAAACGGTACCATCAACCCTACCACCGGAGACCTCAACTACAACACGGTCGTTCCCTGGGTGGCCTGGGGACCCTACCTGTGGGCGAATGGCACGACGCCGCGCTCCGATGGCCTCACCTGGGTGCTGGCCGATTTTGTATCCGACGGCACACATCCCTCCAATTCCGGGCAGACAAAAGTGGGAACCATGCTGTTGAATTTTTTCAAGAACTCTCCCGTGACCCAGTGCTGGTTCGTGACCGGTGGCGTTTGCTCGTGAAGAGAAAATTGTAGTAGCGCCAGCGTGCCACCGGCGTCGTGTGGACATCTTGCCCACACGCGCTTCAGAATCCGAGATTTGCCGGAGATTCCGCTTGGAATGAAAGGGAGAATATCTGCATGTTCCAAGCTGACTATTACCCGTCTTACCCATCAGGAATTGCCTGCTGCTCCGAGTTTGTGGCAATATGGAGCGCCATTTTCGTAACCGCTTGGCTCTGCTGACATCGTTGGGAATCGTTGCTTTGTGAAATATAAAGATGTCATCCGGAGTTTGCCGAAGGATGGAGATTGGCTCCCCCCGCGGCTTCAATCGGTCCGCTGGATCTCTCTATGACAAAGTTTGAAAACCAGGTGAAATTAAACACGATATTGTTGCTTTTTTCCGCCATGCTCGCCTCGGCTGGCATACCGGGCGGCGGTAGTGGCGGCCTGCCATCAACCCAACCCTCGCAAGTGATACGCGATCTACGCGCCGTGCGTAAAGGCGACAAGGTCACGCTTGCCTGGAGCCAACCGCGCCAGATTGCCGCCGCCACCCGACCTCTCGGCGCCACCAGGATATGCCGCAACATCTCCTCCTCGCCGACCGCTTCAACTTCCGACCTTCACTGCACTCCGGTCGGAGAGGTTGACGCCGGCAAGTCTGAGGCAACAGCGGGAACCAGCTCGGTATCGCTACGCTTTGCCGACACACTCGATGACAAGCTCCAAGACGCCAGCCCGCCCCAGTTCGCCATCTACCGCATTGAAGTCGCTGGCGCTGACGGCCGCACCATTGCATCTTCTAATCCCGCATCGGTTTCGCTTGCGCCCACCGCAGCGGTCAAAGGTCTGCATTTCGAACTCGATGTGCGTGGAATATTCCTTATTTGGGAAGTGGAGGCCGACAGGAGGCCTGCCTCCGTGGAATCTGATTTTCGTCTCTACCGGCAGGAAAAAGCTCCACAGGCAGGAAAGAGTACGGCCAAAAAGATTGCCATTCCATTCCTCCGCTCGGTGACACATATGGGGGAAGGAGAGCGTTTGAGCGCGGTGGATATCAACATTGAATGGGAAAAAACCTATGTGTATTGGGTGAGGCCGCTCACCCGCGTATATGCGGCGGATCATAAGTTGATTGCCGAAATTGAAGGCGAAGATTCGGAGCCGGCCGAAATTTTTGCTCACGACGTGTTCCCGCCGGCAACGCCGGAAGGATTCATGGCTATGGTAAGTGAAGTTCCTGAAAGAAAATTTGTTGACCTGCCAATGCCGAGAAGGACGTCGCCGAATACCGTATTTATCGCAAGGAAGAGGGCGGAGAATTGGCCCGCATCGGCACTGCCCCTGCCATGATGCTCTCCTATCAGGACAAGAACGTCGTCGCGGGACGTAAGTATTTCTACGCCATCTCCGCCGTCGACCTGCGCGGCAACGAGAGCACCAAAACACCGGAGACAACGGAAGTGACGCCGTAATGCACTAACGCAGCCGGTACTCAGTGCGCAACGCCATGACTTCGAGGAATGTCATCTTGAGCGAGCATCGCGCCGATTTTGTAGATTCCTGGGGCTCTTTGTGCTCCCGTCGTCCTTCGTGGGTAGGCCTTTTCGTCTTCTTCCGCGCTTCATGATGGAATTTATAAAAGTACTTTACAATACAAAGTAAATCAGGCAAACTGTTGCGCGTGAAAGTGAAGCTCATTCTCCCCGCGCTTACTGAGGCTACCAGTCCCTTATTCCGACCGGTAAAATATTCGCTGTTTCCCCCGCTCGGACTGGCGACGCTGGCCGCCTATCTCGGACCTGACGACGAAGCGACTCTGGTTGACGAGCACGTCGAAAAGCTCTCACTCGACGATGCTCCCGAGCTGGTCGTGATTCAGGTGTACATCACCTCGGCCTACCGCTCGTATGCCATCGCGGACCACTACCGTCGCCGCGGCGCATTTGTCGCTCTGGGTGGGCTGCACGTTACTTCGCTTCCTGACGAAGCCGCCGCCCATGCCGACGCAATCTTTCTCGGTCCGGGCGAGGATACTTGGCCCCAATTCCTTAAAGATTTTCGTGCCGGCTGCCCGGCGCGCCGTTATGAATCACGCGTGCGCACTCTTGTCGCAGTGCCTCCCATCAGGCGCGACCTGATCAGGCGGCGCCTGTACCTGGTGCCTAACTCCATCGTGGTTTCGCGGGGATGTCCGCATGTATGCGACTTTTGTTACAAAGAGGCTTTTTTCAGCGGCGGTAAATCCTTCTACACTCAGACCGTAGATGCCGCGCTTGCAGAGATTGACCGTCTGCCTGGGCGGCACCTTTATTTTCTGGATGACCATCTGTTCGGCAATCCCAAGTTTGCTGCGGCGCTCTTTGACGGCATGCGCGGCATGGGCAGGCTGTGGCAGGCGGCGGGCACGGTGAATTCCATCATGACGCCGGGCCTGCTGGAAAAAGCTGCCGCTTGCGGACTGCGCTCGCTCTTTGTCGGCTTTGAGACCATCAGCGCCGAAAACCTGGCCGAGCAACGCAAGTTCCAGAACTTGCGGCGGGGATTTAGAACTCGAAACCAAGGGTCGCTCCAACTGCCGATTCAAAATCAGAACCAAAATCAGAACGACCTCACAGCCGGAGCGCAAACAAACGGCGGCATGCGCGACTATGGCGCCGTGATCCGACGTCTGCACGATAACGGCGTCATGGTGAATGGCAGCTTTGTCTTTGGCATGGATCATGACGATGAAAGCGTCTTCGACCGCACCGTGGAGTGGGCTGTGCAGCAGGGCATCGAGACCGCGACGTTTCATATCCTGACGCCCTATCCAAGCACCGCGCTCTACGGACGGATGGCTGCCGCCAGCCGTCTTGCCCACAGCCGCTGGGACCTTTATGACACACGCCACTGCGTCTTCAAGCCGGCAAAGATGACCCCGCACGAATTAGAAGATGGCTACTGGCGCGCTTATAAGGATTTTTACCGCTGGGGCGCGATCCTGCGCGGCGCTTGGTCCAAGCCGGAGCTGTTGCCTCGCCTGCGCCAACAGGTGACCCGCATGCTTCCCCTGCTGGAGACGATTCTGGATGAGTTCGGGAGTAAAGTATCGGCGAAAGAATCGGAAGACAAGACAGCCGCTGGTCCGCAGGAAGCAATCCTTAGGACGGTGATAGCGGAGTGAGTTGGCTGTGCTGCCAGTTGTGCTCAGATATTCAACAATTCGAACAATAAAAAATAATAGCCCATTTTTATAAAGACAACGGTCCATTGTCACAACGGACGGTTCACTCACCGAGAATCTCGGAGAATCTCAGAGAATCTCAGGATTCTAGCGTTGTGCAAAGCTGAAAACGTGAGTAGACTCTCGAACTTCGGCCTTTGGTATCGGGCGAGGCTTCGCGGAAGCGGAAACATTGAAGATCAGCCCCGCGGTGATCCGAAGGGAGACACCAACCAGCAGTCCACAAGTGCTGCCACAAGGCAATTGAACAATTCAGCAACTGAATACTACAGACTTCATAGGCCATATAGGAGCCCCAAGTATGAGAATGCGTCTAGGTTCGCGCCGAACTGCCCTGGTCACGCTCGCGTCCGTGATGATCCTGCCATTGTTTAACCTGTCGCTGGTGGCGCAGGAGCCGCCGCACCCCATCCTGAATATCTCCGGCAGCGGCAGCGGGGCCGACAACATTCTTAATACCTATACTGAGAGCCAATATCTGCAGTTTGTGCCCATGCAGGCGCCGCGCTCCTTTGATCAGGGCTTCGCATCGATTGTGGTTCCCAAAGACACGGGCTGGTCATGGAGCGCTGTCACGCCCAACCAGATCACCAGCACGCCCAGCGGCACGGTCTTTCCCAACCCGAATTTCACGTTGCAAACGGCGGCGGTGCCGGTGTTGAGCGGCAAGACAGTGAACATTCCTTATTATCTGGCCGCAGGCAGCACCACGCGGAAGTCGCTGGTCTTCGCGCTGATTGACTTTAACAAGCGCGGCAAACTGCAGAGCGATCTGAGCCAACTGGCGGCGAAGTATATTCTCAGCGGCTCGAGTCCTGCCACGCGCGACGATCGCTACGCCCGGCGCATTGCGGTTGCGCTGGACTCATGGGCGAACGCCGTTCCTGACTACTTCATGACCGCAAAGAACAGCGCCAGCTTTATCAGCGCCGCCGGTTTTACCCAGCTTACCTCAGACATCCAGCGAGCCAGCGACCACAACGGGCTGGCGCATGAGTGGAGCGACACCGAGCTGAAGGCCTTTGACGCCATTTACGATAGCACCGCGCTGGCGAATCTTTCCGTGGAGAAGGGCTATGACGTGCGACAGCACATTGCCAGCGGCATCTTCTTCAATATCGGTGATTTCTTCGTGCAGCGTGTGCCTGTTCCGATAGCCATCCAGAGCAACCTATCGGGCCCGTATGAGGTGCTGGCAGAGACGGCGCGGGTGCTGAACCGTCCGGATTACATCGTGTGGATGAATGGTTACCTTGACGCCACCGTGCGCCAGAAGATCATACGTGATGGTGTGCTGGGCGAGCGAATTGCTTACTCGGTGAACTACGTGAACGATAACCTCAATTCCGCCATCTTCACGCGAGATTACTTCCTCACGCGCCCTGCGGATACACAAACGCTGGTTGACATTCAGAGCCGGGTGGGCGGTTACGTGAACATCATGAACTTTGGCAAGGGGCAATGGACTGCTCTGCGCCTGCCGGATGGAACTTTACCCTCCTTCGGCGACACCACTTTCGACAAGATCAGCGCGCGCAATCGCGGTGTCTCTGGCCTGCTGCCGGCCTACGGCCACGTTGCCATGGGCACAGGAACCGGCAGCGGGGCCGTGCAGGTGAGTCAGAACTTCTCGGATGACGCCAACCACATGCGCGCCGATGTAACCGCCTTCGTGCTATGGGCAAACAACAGTGAGCTGCTCGGCAATACTCGCTACTACCATATCCCCGGACGGCAGTTCGACGAGCAGATTCTCGCCTACAACGCAGTCACCATCGACCGTGTGAATATGAGCCGTGGCGGCTGGACAGTAGGCAACAAGAACCATAAGTTCACCTCCGGCAATATCACACTCTTTGAGCCGGGAAACAACGGCCTGGCCGTCACAGAAATTGACGGACAACGTCCCTATGCCAACAAGGCCTC
>QIAW01000227.1:0-3226 GCA_003225655.1 Acidobacteriota bacterium | reverse complement strand
TATCAGCGACTGCTGGTCTTGAACACAGTGGATCCGGCGCGTCCCTATATTGTGGACCTGTTTCGCATCACTGGAGGCCAGACCCATGATTACACTTTTCACGGAGCTATCCGCTACGACGAAACCTCGGAGTCGAGCTTTCCGCTGACGCCCAATCCGGCGCAGTTCCCAATGCTCGAGGGGAACGAGACGTGGGTGGAGCCGACGAGCGAGGGCTCCAGCTTCCCCTACTACGGCTTCTGGCGCAACGTTAGCCAGGGAACAGCGCCTGGGGACTTCAACATTACCTACCGCGACACCTCTGCCTCGCATCGCGACCTGCGCCTGTGGATGACCGACAGCGGTCCTTCGACGGTGTACCTGGGGCAGACGCCGAATCCGGGGCGGGACAACACGACGCCGCCCAACTTCTACACTTTTTGGAGACCGTCGCTGATTTTGCGGCACCGCATCAGTTCGGGAACGCTCGACAGCCTCTTTGCCGGCGTGGTGGAGCCGCTCAGCAATGGCGTGAGCACGATTCAATCGGTAACCAGAGTGCCCGTAGCGAACTCCAGCTTCGACGCGGTTGCGTTACAGGTGACCTTCGTTGACGGCCGGGTAGATACGTTGCTGGTCAACCTCGATAACCCCACCGTCACCGGCGCGCCCGGAGTCACGCAAACGGTCGCTACCGCCGACGGTCAATATTCGCTCACCGGCCGCGTAGGCCTGCATGTCAGCAGCGGACCCAAGGGCGAAGGCTCGTGGACGGTTGATGCCAGCGATTTCCATTTTGGGAACGAGAAGCTGACGCCGGCAACCCAGTTCTACCAGGGCACGATCACAGGAATGTTCCGCCAGGCCACAGGCGGAGATGGAGACGCCTTTGTCACCAACGCTGTTTTGCCCCTGGGCGCCGCGCTTGCAGGAAGGCAGCTCTCGCTTATCTACGATACCTATCACGTTGTCAACAGCACGGCGATCCAAAAAAACATCAGCGAGATGTTTCAAATCGACCACATAACACAGGACAGCAGCGGGCAGACAAACATCTATCTTACTCACGACCACCAGCTCGTGATGGATGCCAGCACAGGGACAATCACGGAGCAGATGGCGCCGCAACGCACCTTTACCGGCATGCCGCCAAGATTCGAGATTGCGCTGAGCGCCGCCGGTCCGATGATCTCGAATCCCGGCGATGCGACCGTAGAGGCCACGGGGCCAGATGGCGCTGCCGTCAGCTTTGGCACGACGGCGACGGATGCGGCGGGCAATCCGCTGCCGGTGATTTTTTTGCCGGTGCCAGGCAGCACCTTCCTCCTGGACACTACAACGGTGAACGCAACTGCTACAGACGGCGCCGGCAATACTGCTGCCGGGCAATCTGACTCTGGAGGCAACGGGTCTCGATGGCGCGGTGGCAAACTACACCGTGACTGCGCATGACCTGGTCAACGGCGATGTACCTGTTACGCTCAATATCCCTTCCGGCAGTACATTCTCATTCGGCACAACTACGGTGACCGCCACAGCGGTCGATGCGGTCGGCAATACCGCGACCGGTTCCTTCACGGTCAGTGTCGTGGATACGACCGCGCCGACGCTCACTCTGCCGGCTAATCTGACCTTGGAGGCGACTGGCCCCGATGGCGCGGTGGCTACGTATGCCGCCAGCGCACACGACGCCGTAAGCGGAGATGTACCTGTCACACTCAGTATTCCTTCGGGCAGCACGTTCTCGCTGGGTACAACCACCGTCACGGCGACGGCCACAGACGCGGTCGGCAATACCGCGACTGGTTCCTTCACGGTGACAGTTGCCGATACAACAGCGCCAACACTTACGCTGCCCGGCAACCTGACTCTGGAGGCAACGGGTCTCGATGGCGCGGTGGCAAACTACACCGTGACTGCGCATGACCTGGTCTACGACGGTTACTGCTACCGCGCAGGATGGGGCCGGGAACACAGGAACGGGATCGTTCACGGTCACGGTGGTAGACACTACACCACCCATGCTGACAGTGCCCGGCAATCTGACACTGGAAGCCACAAGTTCGGCGGGCGCGGTGGCGACTTACAACGCGAGCGCGCACGATATCGTCAGCGGTACTCTGCCGGTGACTTTCAGTATCGCCTCCGGCAGTGCATTCCCGCTTGGAAGTACAACAGTGACTGCCAGCGCGAAAGATACAGCGGGGAACACAGCGACAGGATCGTTCACAGTTACGGTTGTGGATACTACATCGCCTGTCCTCCTCTTGCCGGGTAATCAGACGTTGGAAGCCACGAGTCCTGCGGGTGCAACAGCTACTTACACCGCGAGTGCGCATGACATCGTCAATGGCGATGTGCCCGTGAGCTTTAGTATTGCGTCGGGCAGTACGTTCCCATTAGGCATCACTACCGTGACCGCCAAGGCAAACGATGCTGCTGGCAATACGGCGGGAGGTTCGTTCACAATAACCGTGCTCGATACCACGGCTCCTGCCATCTTGAGTCTGACGGCAACTCCCAATGCGCTTTGGCCGCCGAATAACCGGCTGGTCTCAGTTACGCTCACCGCGTTAGTACACGATGTTGCTGATGCCTCGCCGGTCACGCGAATCATCTCTGTGAGCAGCAACGAAGGGGCCGAAGACCACGATAGGGATGACCGCCACAATGCTCCTGATTGGGTAATCACCGGGCCTCTCACGGTGAAGCTGCGCGCCGAGCACTCCGAGAGCAGGAGAATTCCCCTGATCTATACCATCGTGGTAGAGAGCCGAGACGCGTTTGGCAATGCCAGCACAAAAAGTGTCAGCGTGTCTGTCCGCAGGAATAATAAAGAGCGGGACGACGATCAGGAACAGGAATAGATTTCAGCCATTTAGAGGTTGTTGCAGAACTCATTAGGGACAGCAGCACTGATTATCCGGAGTTCAAAAACGATCTTCCCGGGATGAACGCTTCCAGAATCAGGCTGCCTTCTTGGTCTCGACTTTGTTGGCTGCCTCAATCGGGGTCTTCTCGGGGATTTGATGGAGTTTTACCTGAAAGCCCTCAGGATCGATATCGACCTCGCGGATGAGCTGAAAGCGGACAGCATTGCCGCATTGAGCGCAGCCGGGAAAGATTTCGTCCGCCAGCAGCGTGACTTCGTGCGGCAGCCGATGTTCGTTATGGTAGACACGATAAATCCCGCTCCGCGGAATTTTCAGGCCAGTCCTATGGCGGATAGTGCTCACCCTTGATCCTT
>QIAW01000226.1 GCA_003225655.1 Acidobacteriota bacterium | reverse complement strand
TCATCCACCGATGCTCCCAGGCCGTCGCGCCCCGAGACCAATTGATCGGTGATGTTGGCGCCATCTACGTTATACAAATTGGCGCGATTATTGATGGAGCCGGGACCAATCAAATCTGTGGTCAGTGAACTAGTGTCCAGTTTCACACCTGGAGCGGTCACTGCAAGTTGAGCATAATCATTCGCAGTTGTCCCGCCTCCCCCGGCGAAGGCAGGCAAGTTCTGCATGTCCAGGTCGGTCACGGAGGAAGAGACATCCGTTTTGGTGCTCTCCACCAGAGGCGTCTCGGAGGTAACTTCAATGGTTTGGCTGGTAGTGCCTGCCGCCAGCTTGAAGTTCAGGTCCCTTTGATCGCCGACGTTCAGCTTTACGCCTTTGGCTATGTGAGAAGCAAAGCTCGCTGCCTCAACTTTGACATCATAGGTAGACGCCGGCAGGTTGGGAATCACGAAGTTGCCACTGCCTGTGGTCTTGGCTGAAGAAACAATTCCAGTCGCAGTGTTGGTTGCGGTAACTGTTGCGTTGGGGACGACCGCGCCCTGCGAATCGGTGACCACGCCCACAATCGTCGCCGAGGCTGCGCTTTGCGCCCACATCGGGGCAGCGAAGATTAGACAGAGAAAGAGCATGGAATATAAGCAAATTGCTGAATGTCGCATGGGGACTCCTCTCGAAGATGAGATATTCGGCCCCGACTAGACGGCACCAGAAACGGGACGGGGACCGGAAGACAACAACATTGCCCGCCATTTTAGTACCACTTTGCCCGGTTTGGCGAAAAATTTTTCTTATTTCGATGGATAAATTTTTGTTTTCTATGATTTTCACCAGATTCGGCGTTTCTTGGCGCTATCTTAAAAAAGGGCCGGCAGCGCCCTCATCCGTGCACGACTAGAGATGTTTCATAAGCTTCGGTCGCCAGGAAGCTGCCTCAGGGGCTATTGGGCCCTGTGTAAATAATGTCCTATCCGCAAAGAGGCCGGGGCTGAAATCCGTGCCCTGACACAACGCTATTTATAAAACCAGCTTTAATGACGGAAGGGATGATTTGTTGGCAAGCAATTTCTTTACTTAGCCCGCCGATTATTTGTGCTCCGGATATTTCTTGTGGGTGTAGAATCGCCTCAGATAAACGTTTCCAGGCGGAAAATTTTTTCCGCACTGGAGCAACCATCAACGTTCCCCTGCGACTTCGGCTCCCAACGAGGTTCCTTATGAACGTGCATATCAGTTATAAGACCGCCAAGGCCCCCGATGTTGAGCGTGAGTTTGCCCACCACATTCAGAAGCTAGACCGGCGTCTGCTTATTTTCCGTCCTGAACTCGTTCACCTGCACGGCATTGTTGACCAGGGTAGCTCGTTGCGTGGTGAGACTTCCATCTCGCTCAACCTTCGTCTTCCCTCCGGACAGCTCGCCAGCCAGCAGTCTGGCCCTACGGCGGTTCGCGCCATGAAAGCGGCCTTCAGTGAGCTACTCAAACAACTCACCAAGCACAAAGACCTGCTGCGCGGCTTCCACCACCGCCGTGCCCGCAGACCGGCGGCCAACGGCCACGCTCAACAGGTCCCGTTTGAAGAGACCTTCGCCGCGGTGCACCCGGCTGTGGCTTCTTCCGGGGACATCTATTTGTTTGTCAACGCCAATCTGGCGAAGATCGAGCGCTTCATCGCCCGCGAGCTGCGCTATCGCATCAGCCAGGGACAATTGGACCCTGAGACAGTCGACCCTAAAGAGGTCCTCGATGAAGTCGTGGCTACCGCTTTGGGTGAAGATGAGAACAAGCCCGAACTGTTGTCGCTGGAGCGCTGGATGTACCGCCTTGCCCTGCAGGCGATCAACCGTTTGGCGAGCGACGAATCTGAACATGAGAACTCGGTCCCGCTGGAACGTTCGGAGCGTAAGCGCAACGTGACCGGCAGCGACGAAGCTGAATTGCAGTTCCATCAGCCCGACGAAACTTTGCTCGCGGAAAGCGTGATCGCTGACCGCCGCCAGGCTATGGAAGCCGCGCTGCTCAGAGCAAGAAAAGAAGACAGGGAAGCGTTCATCCTGTTCGCGGTCGAGGGCTTTACCCTCGATGAGATAGCCGCCACCACCGAACGCGGCGGCGATGATGTGCGCAAGTCCATCAACAATGCGCGCACTCACCTCAAAAAAACTCTCCACATCGCTAATCCTTTTAAAGACCGGTTGCTGCAGCACTCTCGGATTGCCTGACGCGGCTCTGGCTGGCTTCCCAGATAGCTGAAAAACGCTTTCTTTTTCGCTTCGCTCGACTGCCCAGGCGCGACAGAATTCCAGATTCTGAAGCGTGCGTGGGCAGGATGCCCACGCGACAGCCGGCGAGCCACCGGCGCTACTTTCAAGCTGACCCACTAATCCTTCATGATGCTTTGCGTTCCCTTGTGGTTAAATTTGGCGTACCATCGTTGACGCTGTCAGGAGAGACCCGATGAATCGTCGTGATTTTCTTGCCACCACCGCTCTTACCTCCGCCGCCGTAGCAACCGGCATTGTGACCATGGCCATGACCGAGCAGCCGGCTACGTACAAACGCCCGGTCATCATCTGCAAGGCCACCGGAGTGCAGGGGATGGACGCCGCTTATGACATGCTGCGCAACGGCCAAGACACACTCGACGCCGTGCTCCATGTCTGCAAGGTGCAGGAAGACGACCCTAATGACGACTCCGTCGGCCTCGGCGGTCTTCCTAACGAGGACGGTGTGGTCGAACTCGATGCCTGCTGCATGCACGGCCCCACGCGCCGCGCCGGCTCGGTCGGCGGCGTACGCAATATCAAGAATGTTGGCCTCCTCGCCAAGGCCGTGATGGAGCACACCGGACACGTGATGCTCGTGGCCGAAGGCGCGGAACGTTTTGCCACTGCGATGGGCTTCTCCAAAGAAAATCTTCTCACTGAGCGTTCCCGCAAGATCTGGTTGCTGTGGAAAGAGACCCACTCCGATAAAGACTGGTGGGGCCCCGGCGTAGCCGATCCCAACTGGAAGCCTCCGGTACAGGCCCCTCGCTCGCGGTCTGTTCCCCAATCGGGAAAAGACCTGGAAGCGCGCATCCGCGATCTGGAGCCCGTGGCCGCGGAGCTGGGAATTGAACCTGAATTCCGCCGCGAGGCCATCTACCGGGTGCTCTTTCCACCCACGGGCACGATTCACGTCTCTGCCGTAAACGAGAAAGGAGAGATGTCGGGCGCAACCACAACCAGCGGTCTTGCATGGAAACTCGCCGGACGCCTCGGCGATTCCCCCATCATCGGGGCGGGATGCTACACCGACCAGGACGTGGGCTCGGCCGGCGCCACCGGCAGCGGTGAGGAGAACATCAAGGTCGCCGGCGCACACACCATCGTTGAAAATATGCGCAAGGGAATGCCGCCGAAGGAGGCAGGCATGGATGCGCTGCAGCGCATTGCCCACAACCATAACAATGACATGGCCCACCTGCGCTACCTCGACATGGTTTACTACATCCTGCGCAAAGATGGAGCCTATGCCGGTGTCGCTCTGTGGGGCGGCTCGGCCGAGCATCCCCGCAGCTTTGCCGTTCACGACGGGACCAAACGTGTCGAGAAGTGCGCTTACCTGTTCGAGGGAACCTCGATAGACTGGCCGCCGACTCCCAGGCTGCCGGAAACGGCCAAATAGAACACACATATCGGGACCTTATATGCAAACCAGCCAACTCATGCAAGCCACTCAACTCGCGTCAAACGGCCAGCTAGGCCCTGACGATATCTTCAAACTCTCTGTTCTTGCGACCACAGGATTGGCGGTGATGTGGCTGGGCTTTTGGATCGCGGTTATTCTGCGGAAGGAGAGTGTGCACGAGATCCTCTTAAGCACAGGTTTCTTCAGGACAGTTGCTGTAATGGGTGTGGTTGCCGCAACCGTTGTTTTGAGTCTCGCCGGGCGATTGGAAGGCAACATCACGGGCGCGATCCTGAGCGGTATTGTTGGCTATGTTTTGGGACAACTAGCCGGGCGCGGACGCGGACAAGGCGACGACAAAAAGAACTGACAGAAATACGCTATTGCGACCGTGGGGCCAGACCCATGCCTTCTTGCTGACCCCTCGATCTAAACGCTTGCCACTAACTGCTGATAGCTGCTTCTCTACCACCCCAGCACGTAGGCGAAAATCAGCGGCGCCACGATGGTC
>QIAW01000228.1:3515-4817 GCA_003225655.1 Acidobacteriota bacterium | reverse complement strand
CAGCCGAAGTAATCGTCGGAGCCAAGACGGCTTGCAACAAGCGGGGAGAAAAGGTGCGAGGAAGCGCATACCTAATCCTTGGATTTCACCCAGGCCTGAGTTCGTGCTTGCGCCTAATCCTCTGGCCGCCGAGGCTTGCGTGCTCGACGTGTAGCTGTGATAGACTTCCGCCCATCCGCAGATTTGTTCTAGATTTACGCGATCTGCGATGTGCGAATTCCACGACCCTTGGAGGTCTGGTAGATGGGCCTCGCTCTTCTCGCGATTATCTGGTTGATCACCTTCGTCAGCACATACTTCTTTGTGGCACAAACCTGGTGGTTGCCCCACGGCGCTTCCACGGCCGCCTTCTGGATTGACAAGCAGTTCGCTCTGACTTATCTCCTGATGGGGATTATCTTTGTGGCGGCACAATGTGGACTGGGGCTATTTGTGTGGCAATACCGGGAGCGTGCAGGAGCGAAGAAGGTAGAATATTCGCACGGCAACATTAAGCTGGAAGTCCCCCGCGAGCGCTTCGCTCCGGCTGAAACGGGTTCTGTTCCTGTGGAAGTTACAGGCATGCAGTTCGCCTGGTATTTTCGCTATCCAGGTGCTGACGGAAAGTTCGGTGCCACCAATCCTAAATTGATGGATCCATCATCGGGCAGCGAGGCGGCCCTGGGACTGGATACGTCAGATCCGGTCGCCAAGGACGACGTTGTGACTGGCACAATGTATCTGCCCGTCAATCGCCAGGTGGACCTAAGACTGCGCGCCGTAGACGTGATTCATAGCTTTTTTGTCCCCAACATGCGGTTCAAGCAGGATGCGGTTCCCGGCCTAGAGATTCACATGCACTTCACACCCACTGAAATTGGCGATTACGAAATTGCTTGCGCCGAGCTTTGCGGCCTCGGTCACTACAAGATGCACGGTATGCTGAAAGTCGTGAGTCAGGATGATTTTGACAAATGGTTCGCGGCACGCGAAGCGGAGAAACAATAATGGTTGCCCAGGAGTTTCACGATAATGACGCGCGCGGGCACGTTGCTCATGCACACGCAGCCCCGCAGGGTTTCGTTCGCAAATACATTTTCAGTCTGGATCACAAGGTTATCGGGCTTCAGTATTATTTCCTGGCCTTGGTGGCAGTGTTCGTCGGCATGTTCCTGTCGTTGCTGATGCGCATTCACCTGATCTGGCCCACAGCGGTTCTGCCGCTGGTCGGCGAAATTAAACCTGAGACATACCTCAGCCTGCTGACCATGCACGGCACCATTATGGTGTTCTTCGTACTGACCACGGCGCCGCAGGGAGGAT
>QIAW01000228.1:0-3376 GCA_003225655.1 Acidobacteriota bacterium | reverse complement strand
TGGACCGGTTACGCCCCGCTAAGCGCGTTGCCCAATGCAGGCCCAGGTCAACAACTGGGCGCAGACTTGTGGATTACGAGCATTGCCATCTTCTGTGTTGCGTCACTGATGGGCGCTCTAAATTTCATTACCACCACCCTGGATCTGCGGGCCAAGGGGATGACCATGATGCGCATGCCGCTGACCTGCTGGGCATGGTTCATCACTGCCATCCTCGGGCTGCTGGCCTTCGGCGTTCTGCTTTCGGCCGGCATCTTGCTGCTGCTTGATCGTAATCTCGGTACCAGTTTTTATGTTCCCCTGGTCGTTGTGAATGGCCAGGTTATGGGACATAAAGGCGGCTCCCCGCTGCTCTGGCAACATCTATTCTGGTTCTTTGGACATCCTGAAGTTTATATCGCTATTCTGCCGGGCATGGGCGTGGCTTCGCAGTTGATCTCCACCTTTTCGCGCAAGCCAATCTTCGGCTACAAGGCAATGGTCTACGCCATCATGGGCATTGGATTTCTGGGCTTCATGGTCTGGGGTCATCACATGTTCATGAGCGGCATGAGCCCATACTCAGCCTTTGCGTTCTCCGTCATGACCATGGCTATCGGTGTGCCTTCCGCGATCAAGACGTTCAATTGGCTAGGCACGATCAGGGGTGGACGGGTACGCTTCCACACCCCGATGCTGTTCGCCATTGGGTTCGTTTCTTTGTTCGTCTCGGGAGGATTGAGCGGGCCTTTCCTGGCACAGCCGGTGCTTGATATTCCGCTGCACGATACAGCGTTTGTGGTCGGTACGTATTACTGGTTCCCGAAGATGTTCGGCCGGATGATGAACGAGACCTGGGGACGGGTGCACTTCTTTCTTACGCTCGCCGGAACGTACTCGATCTTTATGCCTATGCACTATCTCGGCATGGCGGCCCAGCCACGACGGTATTCACAGTTCACTGAGCTTGCGTATCTCCATCATCTGATACCACTGAACAAGTTCATTACGTATGCCGCATTTGTAACGATTAGTGCCCAGCTCATCTTCGTGATCAACCTGTTCTGGAGCATGATGAAAGGTCCGAAAGCAAGCGATAACCCCTGGGAAGCGACCACGCTGGAGTGGACAACTGTGACCCCGCCTCCACACGACAACTTTGGTGGACGCACACCGGTGGTCCATCATGGCCCGTACGAGTACAGCGTGCCTGGAGCACCGAAAGATTACGTCATGCAGACCGATCCAGCAACGGTGACGGCACACTGAGAATCCGGGGGCGGAAGATCCGGCCCACATGTTCAGATATGGCGAGTTTCAGCTCAGCAATCTCCATCAAGGCTCCGACGGTCGAAGATCCGAAAACGAAGGATCCGAAAATTGGAGATCCAAAGACCAGCCACGGGAGCGGGAGCGGACAACCCCCAATCCCCGGCGGCGGAGGTGGGGATGGCGACCGCGGTGGCAATGGATTCCCTGATTACGGCAAACGTCTGCGCCGTACCCGTTTGGGACTGTTAGTCGGCCTCGTCGCCAGCACGATGCTGTTTGTTTCATTTACAAGTGTCTACGTGATACGACGCGGACTGCCGACATTCGACCAGCGCACAGGCAACTATTCGCGCGATTGGCTTCAGGTCAACCTGCCTACGACCTTGCTTCTGGTTAACACTCTATTGCTCATGCTCAGCAGTATCACAGCGGAGTTGGCGCGAAGACAAATCACGCGGCAAGCGGCATTGGCGCCGGTGCAATCAATACCTGGAGTTTCAATCGGGCGAGAGCGAGATTTTCCCTGGCTCGGAGCAACGGTGGTGCTCGGGTTTGCCTTCCTTAGCGGGCAATGGATGGCGTGGCGCGAGCTCGCCGATCGCGGATTCTACTTAGCGACCAGTCCGAGCAGCTCGATGGTTGGTTGCGACTTCGTTGATGCGAAAGCCTGTGGAAGGGCGGCGCATCGTCGTAGACGTCACCGCCTGGTACTGGCATTTTATGGCAGTAATCTGGATTTACATTTTTGCTCTTTTGGAGTTTGTCCGTTAGACCGGAGCCCTAGTTAACCAGGAGACCTAACCATGTCTGATGTCGCGGTGCAACACGAGGCGGCAGGCGTTTACGAACCGTCTTTGTTCGGCACCTATTCCAAGAAGATTGGGATGTGGCTGTTCCTGCTCTCCGACTCTCTGACTTTCGGAGCTCTGCTGTACGCCTATACATATGGCCGTGTGTCAACGCCGAATTGGCCCACTCCCTTCCACTCTGAAAGTATTAGAAATGCCACTCTGATGACCGCGTTTCTGCTCACCAGCTCGCTGACTATGGTTTTTGCTGTTCGCTCGGCGGTTCAGGGAAATGCCAAAGCCCAACGGCTCTGGCTATTCGCTACCATGGCTTGTGGGATCGGATTCGTGGTCCTTCACGGTCGCGAGTGGAGCAATCTAATCGCCGAAGGCCTGACTCTGCCGGTTTTCCCGACCCCTCCCGGCGAGACTGGCAGTGCTGAGTTCGTGAATGTCGTCAACACTGTGCCTCAGTTTGCAGCTACATTTTTCGGCTTGACCGGAATGCATATGCTCCACGTTACGCTGGGCGTGGTTTATCTTGGCGTGATTGCATTGCGAAGGACGTTCATCCCAGTTCTTTTGGGATTGTGGCTTGTTGCCTGGCTGGCGACACCATCATATAGTCCATTCCACTATGGCGCTCATGTGCTGCTGGTGGCGGCGATTGTGATCTCTATCATTCTGTGGTTGAAGCCTAAAATATATGACGCTTCAGACGTCGAAGTCGCAGGCCTCTACTGGCACTTTGTCGATCTGGTGTGGATGTTCATCTTCCCATTGGTTTACCTTATGTCTACGAGAATCATTAGTTAAGGAGCGCTGGCTCAAATGATGGATGCAACCCAGATCATGATTGAACAGCGAGTGGCCGAACAGCATCGGCACCATTCGAAGGGACAATTCTTGTGGGTGTGGGCTGCTTTACTGGTGATGACCGGCATCGAGGTCTTCCTCGCCTATCAGAACATGGAACTCATTCGGATGCTGTCCATTCTGATGGGACTCTCAATCATCAAAGCTGCGCTGATCATTGGCTATTTCATGCACATGAAGTTTGAGATCTCGCCCATGAAATGGGTAACGATGAGCTCTCTAGTCTTTTGTCTGGCTATGATGCTGGTCTTCCTTCCCGACGCCTTTCGGATTCTGCACTTGGGAGTGAGATGAGACTGCGCCTATTCATTCTCGCGGCATTCGTGGCGCTTTGGGTCGTACCGATCTTCGGCCAGGGTTGCGCGATGTGCTACAGCAACGCCGCTGGTACGAGCAAGGAAGGCCAGAACGCCATCAGCCGCGGTGTGCTGGTTTTGCTGCTGCCGCCGGTTGGTGTTATG
>QIAW01000225.1 GCA_003225655.1 Acidobacteriota bacterium | reverse complement strand
TCCGTAGAGCGATTCGAAGGTAAAGAGATTTAACTTGCCATATTGCGACTCGTGTTTCGCCAACACGCTCTTGTTAAATGGACGATAGAAGTTCTGCGCTATGATCTCTTGTCCGGCATCGCTATAGAGAAATGACAGATAGGCTTTGGCGATCTCTGCTGTGCCTTTCTTGCCGGCTACCTTATCCACCACTGCAACCGGCGGCTCTGCCAGAATGCTCTCTGACGGCGCCACGATCTCGAACTTGTCGGCACCAAATTCTTTCAGCGCCAGGTGGGCTTCATTCTCCCAGGCCAGCAGAACGTCACCGATCTCGCGCTGGGCAAAGGTAGTAGTGGAGCCACGCGCTCCCGAATCGAGCACGGGAACGTTTTTATAAAGCGCAGTCACAAACTCCCTGGCCTTGGCTTCATTGTTGCCGTTCTTGCGATATGCATATCCCCACGCCGCCAGATAACTCCAGCGCCCTCCTCCTGACGTCTTTGGATTGGGAGTAATGACCTCAACGCCAGGTTTGATTACATCTGGCCAGTCTTTGATGTTTTTCGGATTCCCCTTGCGCACCAGGAAGACGATGGTTGAGGTATACGGTGAGCTGTTATTGGGAAGCTTTTTCTGCCAGTCCTGCGCGAGCAGGCCCTTATCGGCAAGAGCGTCAATATCGTACCCCAGACCGAGGGTAACTACGTCAGCCTCAAGGCCGTCGAGCACCGAACGCGCCTGCTTGGCCGAACCGCCGTTTGATAAATCGATAACCACATCATTGCCGGTCTTCTTCTTCCAATCGGCAGCAAAGGCAGGGTTAACCTGCTGGTACAACTCCCGTGTGGGATCATAGGAAACATTCAGCAACTTGATTTGGACTGCCGGCTTGTCTGCCGGCAACAATCTGCTTGCGGCCGTTACCAGTACGGCAGTTGCCAATCCGATGTACACAGAAATCTTAAGAATCGTCTTCACTTTTCGGCTCCAATATTTTCGTAATCGTTAGCTAAACAAAACGGCCTGGAGCGCTGCTCCAGGCCGTTGAGGATTCAATGATTGCGATTTAGGAGTTACTCAACATCGTATGCCTCTCAAACCGCACCACCGCATCCGCAACGGCTGGCAACAACAACAGCAACACATTGCGGCAGGGTTCATTTCGGTGAGGTTTTGGGCCATTTTGTTCATAGTATCCGTCAAATTGCTGCCAAGCTGGTTTCGTCTGCAACTAAAAAACCCACTCTCTTTGCTTTGCGAGTGGGTTTCTGAAATCTTGATTTATAAAGACATCAGGTGAGTTCCCATCGCGCAGCGGGCGTACAACACGGAATCCGGCGACAACCGAGCTTTGCGACGATGGAACTCATGAAAATCATCGTTCCAGCAGGCTAAATGAAGTCGTTGTGCTTGTCAATTCCCATTCCGCAACATTCCAGTTGTGCAATTAGTCTAAAACTGGCAAGAATTAGGGCAAAACATAACTAACATCAATGGAATCAATTGTTTACTAGGATTCCAGACCGGGCCAAGGTAAACGATTTCTGCGTCCCCTGACAATTTTAGTCATTGAAATCGCGATGAAATCGGTCTATAATCTTTAGTTTTTTAGCTATAAATTGGAAGCACAGAGAGCTGGAAGTCTATTTCAAGAGCCGCAAACCAGCAGCTCCAAGAAATTATAAGTTTCTCTGTGAATCCAATAGGGTCTTTTTGGAATCCAATAGGTACGACCCTTTATAACTTACTTATTTTAAGGTGGAATAAGATCATCATGGCAAAGCGTCGCGGAAATCCTAACTGGGGCAAGCCGGAGCCGATTGGCCCGATTATCCCCGTAGTGACCTCTTTCGAGCAGGCGGTCAAAGAGTTCAAGCTCTCGCCTGATCAATATCAGCGTTCGATTCGCCTGCGCGAGTGGGCTCGTCGCAACAAGAACTCTAAGTATATTCCTGAGCCACTGCTTCAGGCCTGGGGTTTTGAAATCGAGAATACTCTGTAAGAGGACAACCGATCCACAAATGGCCGTCTGCGGACGGCCTTTTTTATTCCTTCCCTGAAATCGCACAGCACTGCATCCACATTCCACTACCTGGCCCAGAAAAAGTACTATAGTACGGAGAATGATCTCGTTGGCCTTACCCACATCCTTCGGCAATCGCGAGATTCTCGCCATCGTAGTAGGGGCCAGCTTTGCCGCCGGACTTAACGTTTATGCTACCGTCGCCACCCTGGGACTGCTTGGGCACTTCGCCGTGATTCCTCTTCCGCCCGCGCTGCATGTTTTGACGAGCTGGTGGGTCATTGGACCAGCGGCTGCCATGTTCGTCATTGAATTCTTCGCCGACAAAGTTCCTGCCTTCGATCTGGTGTGGAATGCGCTGCATACCTTCGTCCGCATACCCGTGGCCGCCCTGATGGGATACGCAGCTACCTCGCAACTTTCTCCTAAGGCGCAACTGTTCAGCGCGCTGCTTGCCGCCGGGATTGCATTTGCCGCGCATAGCG
>QIAW01000224.1 GCA_003225655.1 Acidobacteriota bacterium | reverse complement strand
CATTCTTTAAAACACATTCTTTAAAAACACTTAGAATAGACCAGCTATGTTCTATCTTCTTAAGACCGAGCCCTCTGAATATTCGTTCGCCGATTTGCAGCGCGACGGCACAACCACGTGGGATGGCGTAAGCAATCCTGTGGCGCTCAAGAACCTGCGCGCCATGCTGCCGGGAACGCACCTCGTCGTCTACCACACGGGAGATGAAAAGCGCGTGGTCGGCACCGCGTCTGTGGTTTCCGTGGACGCCAAAGATCCCAAAAATCCTAGAGTGAAAATCAAGGTGGGCCGGGGGCTGGCGCGGCAGCCATCGCTTGCCGAAATCAAGGCCAACAAGCTGTTCCACGATTCACCGCTGGTCAGACAGGGCAGGCTTTCAGTCGTGCCTTTGACCGAAGCGCAATACAAATTTCTCGTCGGGGAATAAGCAGTAGCTCGGGCGTCTCGCTGAAAAACAAAGAGCTGCATTCTTCCAAACTGACCCACGATCCAGCTTCGATGTAGCTGCGTTAGGCATGCTGATTCTGACTTGCTTGTGGCTATCGTCTGGGCTTGGAGAGCAGCGCCAAGAGCTCTTTCAGTCCGATTCGCACCCGCCGCAGACCTTCCTGGTCGCGTGGGGCGGCGAAGGGCAGCGCCGTCTGATTGCGGGCGGCCTTGCGCTCGGCCAACAGATGCTGGCGGGCGCCGGGAATGGTGAGTCCTTCGTGATAAAGCAGGCGCTTGATTTCAAGAGCAGCTTCGACATCATTTCGGCGGTACATGCGTTGCCCGGTGCTGCTTTTCGTGGGCTTGAGCTGCGAAAACTCAGTCTCCCAGAAGCGCAGGACATAAGCCGGCAGGCGGCAGAGCCTGGCCACCTCTCCGATGCGAAAGTACAGCTTGTCGGGGATCAGCACTTCCTCCGGACGGGATCGGGCGGCTGCGTTCTTTCGCTGTACTCGTGGACTGGTCGCGGCGGCAGCTCTGGTACTCAATTAAAGTCTCTCTATTCTTCCCTGGGATTGGAAGAAGCGGCTTATGGCGGATGTTAAGAGAATCCATGCGTACAGGTCAAGCGCGAAAAGAATACGCCGCGCCAGAGTTGCCTCATACAAAGCGGAAATCCAGCACTCGTTCTGAGGGAGAAAGGATCCAGAAGCAACTCCCAATGTAACTTCCACTTCTTAACTAAAGCGTAAACACGCACAATTACGAGCAGCTATTTGCGACTGTCTCTGGGGGGCTGGTACAAGGTTTATGACTTTGAAGTGGGGCTTCAGATGTTTATTGGCGGCAATTCTTCTGATTTGTTTTCTAGCTATTGTGGGTTGCAGGGGCCTGGGTGCTTCGCCACATAATTCTGGCGGACCTACCATTACTTCGTTTACCGCAACACCTTCGACCATAGGGACAGGCGGGACCGCCATTCTGAGCTGGTCAACCACGAAGGCGACCCAGACAACCATCAACGGCGTAACCGGAACACTGCCCGCGAATGGCACGGTGAACGTGTCACCTACAGCTACGACCACTTATACTCTCACGGCGACGGGCGCGAATGGGGGCCAGTCCACGGCCACGGTGACGGTGACGGTCAACCCATCGAGCGCGCCCACGGTGACGTTAACAGCGGAGCCATCGACGATCACTGCCGGCCAGATCAGCAATCTCACCTGGACTTCTTCGAATGCAACCTCCATCAGCTTCACTCCGTCGATACCTCAAGATGAACCAGGGCCATTTGCGTTGCAGGGCCATGAGCCGGTGAGTCCAGACCGGACAACCACATATGTAGCCACGGTCACCGGACAAAACGGCGCCACAGCCACCGCGTCGGCCACTGTTACTGTTAACCAGGTGCCGCCCACGGTAAGTTTTGCCGCGAACCCCGCCTCGATCCTCACCGGGCAGGCATCGACACTAACCTGGACCACAACCAATGCGACTGCATTTCAAATTGATCAGGGCATCGGAGCCCAACCTGTGAGCGGATCGATCACCGTTCATCCGGCGGCTACTACGACTTACACGGCGACGGCAAGCGGTCCGGGTGGAACGCAGACGGCCCAGGTCACTGTGACCGTCCCACCGCCAGGAACGGTTGGAGTTTCGCTAACCGCGAATCCCACGCAGGTTGCAAGTGGGCAAGCCGTTACGTTGACCTGGCAATCGCAGAACGCGGTCAGCGTAGACATTGAGCCAGGAGTAGGCAAGCAGGCTCCAAACGGGACAGCGACCGTGAATCCGACCGCAACTACCACCTACACGGCCACGGCTACTGATATCAATGGGAAGACGGCAAGCGCCAACGTCACGGTAACCGTCGTGGGTGCAGGCGATCTGAGCAAGATCAAGCACATTATTTTCTTCGTGCAGGAAAACCGCTCCTTCGACATGTATTTTGGCAAGCTGGGCGCCTATAAGGCCAGCAAAGGTTTCGCGAATGATGTTGACGGCTTTGACCCCAATGTTTCTCTTCCGGGAGCGGCCGGCAGGGCCGTCTCACCCTTCCATGAGCGCACGCAAACCCGCCGGTCATTTCAACATGGATGGTTTTCTGGAGGCCTCGACTTCAGTTCCGCACGACTTCGATCCTAACGGTGATCGCGCCATCGGCTACTATGACCAGACTGACCTGCCGGTGTACTACGAACTGGCGGCGCAATTCGCCACCAGCGACCGCTGGTATTCACCGGTGATGACACAAACCATTCCCAACCGCATGTATTTTTTCGCCGGCACTTCTTTTGGTCACATCGACAATCACGACTCTGTGCCTTCCAATGGATGGCCACAGCCCACAATTTTCGATTCGCTGGATAACGCCAAGATTCCCTGGAAGTACTACTACCTCGATCCGAACAGCGTCTTCCTGGCACAGTGGAATACCTGGTTCAAAAACAACGGGCAGGACCAGGGCAACGTGCGCAGCATCAACGAGTGGTTCTCGATCCTCAATGATCCCAATGCCGATAACCTGCTGCCGCCGGTCATTTTCATCGAGCGTGGTTCCACCAATGGGTTGGACGAACACCCGGAGAACAACGTCACGATCGGCGCCGGAGCCGCTGTACCTGTGATTGAAGCCCTCATGAATAGCAAGGCCTGGCAATCTTCCGTGATGATCTTTACTTACGATGAGGGCGGCGGGCTCTATGACCACGTACCGCCGTTTGGCGAGCCCAGTCCCGATGGCATTAAGCCCATGCTGACTCCCAGTGATGTCCCCGGAGACTTCAACTTTAGCGGATTCCGCATCCCGCTGATTGTGATTTCGCCGTGGGTCAAGCCACATTTTGTTTCGCACGTGCCGCGCGATGCCACCGCAATTCTCAAACTCATCGAGACCCGCTTCAATCTGCCGCCGTTGACTAAGCGCGATGCCGCGCAAGACAACATGCTGGAGTTTTTTGACTTCAGCTCTCCGGCGCTGATCAATCCGCCGCCAATGCCTGCCCAGCCGGTGTGCGCAAAGGGAACTTCGCCTTGCGACGATCCCCGGCTGGAGAGGCATCCGTGATCGAGAAACAGCGCTGAGTTCGATGCAAAAAACAGGGCCTTCACATGATGAAGGCCCTTTGGATTGATCTAAGTTCGTAGAATTCGTTCGTTGAAAAAAACCGGCGAGGCTTTGGCCTCGCCTTTCATTATCTCTTTTTCTTTTTTGCTTTTTTCTTCGCTGGCATCTGAGTTCCTCCTGGAACATTATTTCCCTTGAATCGGGGGCCCTTGTGCAACATGAACCCAACAAAATGTGGCTTCATACTGCCTGGCACAAGATATTGCGGCTTCTTGGAGAAAATGTCAATAAGTTTTTTGAAAAAAGCGCTTAGCATTCAGCAATCGGAGTGTTCAGAGAATTCGTCCTATGCGGTATGCACCACCGACACGCCATCTTCGCCCAGACGAGTTCATCGCTTCGCTCCCATCGAATCCGAAATCTTCAAAAATTTGCTGGCAGTTTTTGTTAAGTCCGTTATTTCTGATTATGATGATTGCCGGCGTGTTCAGTCAGGATAAAGGCGCGCCGTTATCAGCGGGATTGTTGGAATCATGCGATCTATAACTTTGCCGCGGGAAGAGTTGGCGGAGTGAAGTTTGAGCTGCAGCCAATATCAATTCCCCCAGTGCTGCCGTTGTCGGGTTCGCAAAATGGATGACGAATTGGGCAAAGCATATCTTAATGAAATCCAGCGCGGGCTGCGTGGATATAAGCGGCTGGCGGAAGCCGCCATCGCCCAGCTCAGTGGGGAAGAGCTGTTCCGGCAGATCGATCCTGAAGCCAACAGCGTTGCTGTTCTCATCAAGCACATCAGCGGCAACATGCGTTCGCGCTTCACCGATTTTCTGACCAGCGACGGCGAAAAGCCCGACCGACACCGCGACCAGGAATTCATTCAAGAGAACCTGACGCACGAGGACCTGATGCGCACCTGGGAGGCGGAGTGGCAAGGCCTGTTTACTACCATCGAATCTCTTAAGCCCGAAGACCTGGGACGGACCATTACCATACGAGGAGAAGAACACACAGTTTTGCAGGCGCTCAACCGGGCGCTCATGCATTACGCCCAGCATGTCGGGCAGATTATCTTTCTGGCTAAACACATTCGCGGTGGGGAATGGAAGACATTAAGCATTCCCCGCGGCAAATCGGAGGAGTACAAAACCATCTCACCGGGAAAATATTCGAAGGGGTTGCGGTGAAACGTATGCAGGATTTAGTCGATTCTCAATCCAGTGGGAGGCGGTACAATTACAGCTATGCGACGAAGCGAGATCATTTTTGAGGTTGTGGAAAGTCAGGAAGGCGGGTATGAAGCCCGTGCTTTAGGAGAAGCCATCTTCACGGAAGCCGAAACCCTTGAGGAATTACGCACGAACGTTCGTGAAGCAGTGCGCTGCCATTTTGAGAAGGGTGAAGATCGTCCTTTATTGATTCGCCTGCACATGGTTAAGGATGAGGTGCTTTCTGCTTGAGGCTGCCTCGTGACCTAAGCGGCCGGCAATTAGCAAAACTTCTACAGCGTTTTGGATATCAAATCAAACGGCAAGAAGGCAGCCACATGCGATTGACCTCGCAACAGATGGGAACATCGCACCACATTACGATTCCTGATCATAATTCTTTGAAAGTAGGTACGCTCAATAACGTACTCAGCGAAGTTGCTGCTTACCTGAAGCGCGAACGAGACGCATTCCTAGCGGAACTTTTTGACCGCTCTTGACCATTGAAATTGAGGATTTCGCATGACCATCACCTCCACCCGCCCCCAGCTCTCCTATCTCTCCGACCAGCTCAACCAACTGAAGAATAAAGGCACCTACTTCAAGCTGCGCGTCCTCGAAGACGAACAGGATCCGGTGTGCACCTTCGACGGCAAGAAGGTCATCAATCTCGCCTCCAATAATTATCTTGGGTTGACCACGCATCCCAAGCTGCGCGAGGCGGCGCTTGAGGCTACGCGCAAATACGGTGTGGGCTCGGGCGCGGTGCGCACCATTGCCGGCACCATGAAGATCCATATGGAGCTGGAAGAGAAAATCGCCCGCTTCAAGAACGTGGAAGCCTGCGTGGTTTTTCAATCGGGGTTCGCGGCGAACGCGGGCACAGTTTCAGCCATTCTGGGCAAAGAAGACTTCATCATCTCCGACGAGCTGAACCACGCCAGCATCATCGATGGCGCGCGGCTCTCGCGCGCCAAGATTCTTGTCTTCCGCCATAAAGACCCTGCCCACGCCGAAGAACAGTTGGCTTCTGTGAAAGACCAGCCCGGACGCAAGCTGCTCATCACCGACGGCGTCTTTTCCATGGATGGCGACATCGGTCCGCTGCCCGCGCTCTGCGACGTGGCGGAAAAATATGGCGCCATCATGATGGTGGATGACGCCCATGCCTCCGGCGTCCTGGGACGCAATGGACGCGGCACCATCGATCACTTCAACGTGCATGGCCGGGTGGACGTGCAGGTAGGCACGCTCTCCAAGGCCATCGGCGCGCTCGGCGGATACGTCTGCGGCTCACGCGACCTGATCGAGTTTCTCTATCACCGGGCGCGGCCGTTTCTGTTCTCGACCTCGCATCCGCCTTCGGTGGCGGCTACCTGCATCGCGGCATTCGAGGTTTTAGAGCAGAAACCGGAGCGCATTGAAAACCTCTGGGAGAACACCCGCTTCTTCAAAAAAGAATTAGGCCGGCTGGGCTTTAACATTGGCGGAGTAAACACTCCCGCCAGCGAGACGCCGATTACGCCGATCATCGTGGGCGAGGGCCGGCTGGCGATGGAATTTTCCCGCGAACTATTCAAAGAGGGCGTGCTGGGCACAGGGATCGCCTTCCCCACAGTGCCCGAAGGCAAAGCCCGCATCCGCACCATCATGACCGCGACCCACACGCACGAGCAGTTAGAGAAGGCACTGGAGACGTTGCAGCGCGTAGGCAAGAAAATGGGGATTGTTTCCTGAGAAGGTTCCGTTGCTCA
>QIAW01000223.1 GCA_003225655.1 Acidobacteriota bacterium | reverse complement strand
CCAGCCACGGTGGCAACGTCTTGGCTACTAAAGCCACCGTCGAACATTTTCGGGCGGTGAAGAAGGCCGTGCGTAAATCTGAATATCACGAACTGGCCCAGGCCATTGTGCTGAAGCAGGACTCCGCGCGATATGGAAAAGGAACTGTGGTCGTAGTTTCGGCGGGTACCAGTGACATTCCGGTGGCCGAAGAAGCGTTGGTTACAGCCGAGGTCATGGGCAATGAGGTCGCTCATCTTTATGACGTTGGCGTGGCCGGCATTCACCGTCTGCTGGCCAGCAAGACTGTTCTTGACCGCGCCCGCGTAGTGATCGTCTGCGCAGGCATGGAAGGCGCTCTACCAAGCGTGGTGGGCGGATTGATTGGGGTCCCGGTGATTGCAGTTCCCACGAGCGTCGGTTATGGAGCAGCCTTCAAAGGCTTGGCCGCTCTGCTGGGCATGCTGAATTCCTGCGCATCGAATGTGAGCGTGGTCAATATCGATAATGGATTTGGAGCGGGGTACGTGGCGTCGTTGATCAACCGGTTGTGACGGACTTGCCAACTGCCGGCCTGAACCATTCATAAATATGGTGACGGTGAACCATGCGTGCTATAAGAACCTTCATAGAAAATGACGCTGTTATTACTTCTTGGCAAACGGAGTGAGCCTCGCATAGTTTTGATACCAGGTCCGGCACAGCGCATTGTTATATCTTTTCCGTAACTCAATGAGCCGTTGTTTGATGACCTGCTGCAACGCTGTAATCTTCGTGTCGGAGCTTTCGATATCTGCCAGCTCTTCATAAAAAGCAAGTAACGAAAAAGAAATCATTGAAAAATTTCGGATGTTGGATGCCATGCATCCAATAGATTTGCGCCGTTGCTTTTCGGGTTGGGCTTCTTCGGCCATGAATATCAAAGTCCCAATATCGAAATAACTGATAGCGAAGCTCGCGCCTCCAAACTTCGTAAGCATGAATTTGCTGCCCGATTCTTTTTTAGCCAAATCAGGGATGGTGATCTTCTCCCCAAGTAGAATGCTATGCATCAATGCGCGATCTGCATCCGCCATACGGGCATCCTGGGCATAGTTTGATCGATAGTGCTGAATCGGACCCGTAAACTGCGATAGCGAGATCACCATCTGCCGCGATGTCTTCGTTGTGTCTTCCGCTGCATTGGGATCGATGAAGAGATCTTTCTTCAACTGCATTGACAGGGCCTCAAAACCCTTTGACAGGCTGTACTCTTTCTGGTTCATCTTGAAAGGCTTCTTGCTTGCATTCCGCAGTGCTCCGATGAAATCAATCAGCTCGTTTTCGTCTATCTTTCCTTCAAGGCGGCACTCAACGTTGACGGACCAACCGAGAGGGTAGAGATAAATGACGGGCTGCAGAGAAACTGTAAAACTCTTTGGCGGCGCCGCTGGGGAAACCACATTCTTGGCCGTGCATGCGAACGGAAGATTTAGGCTCCAGATATCGGTGGAGGCAGTCACAGCACTGCCTCCATAGTATTTCCAAAAGTGCTCCCGCTTTCGTTCTCTGGCCGTGAGAGGTCTGATGATGAAGTTTCCGGTTTTGATGGGTTCCTGCGAATATTGCTTTGCGTATAGATCGGGGTCCACCAGAAAACGAAAGTTGTCCTGCAACAGGGCCGCTGTGATCAGCGGCTTAAGAGTGAAGTGGACATCAAAGATAAACAAATCAATTTCGTGGAATTGGTATGTCATAGGATTGCTCGGTACCCAAGCATAAAAAAGTTATCGGAGGAGCGGCCTTATCTAACTCTTGGAGATTATCGACTATTTGCCGCAGGTTTTCTTCAAGCAGAGAAGTGGTTTCGCCACACGGACACGCAATGTCATAACGAGAAACAAGATTCACCGATTGTCTCCAGAATAAAAAGTCATGAAGGCGGCAATCTTATGCCGCCCCAAGAAGTTCCGCAAGACTCCAAGCATGATCTGTAATCCCGGCTTCATATAAGGATCAGTAGTTTCGAGTCCAAGGGGTAGGAGGAAGGAATTGGCATCGTGATTGGAGGACGAAAATGAGAGGCGCAAGGGCTTTAAAGAGGAGCAAGGAAAAGAAGGACCTGCTCCCGGGGGACGGGCGCTGGTGGGGAGCCGCGATGGAAGACGTTAGTTAACTGGAATCCAGCCGGGGCGCGAGAAACAGATAGGCCAAGATTTGGGCGAGTCGGCGAAAGCCCCGATCGGGCGTGCGTTCATGACTGCGCACTTGGCGATGGTAGAAGACCAAGGTAAGGGTATAGGCCAGCAAGCGAATCATGGAGAGTACGAGGAAGGCTTGCTGCCGATCGTGGTGGACCGAGGGTTTCTTCAGATGACTATCGGTGGTCAGGGTTTGAAACACCTCCGTGTCGATGATCCAGCGGCTGCGGCCTAACTGATAGAGGAACAGCGGCGAGACATTGCCAAGTTCGAAATGGCAAGCGTAGAAATTGGTGCTTTCGACCTCGATGGTTTCCTTGCCTTGGGGTTTGGGGGAATCCGGGGGGCGCAGTTGCACGCGGCGTTGGCTCTGGACCCGTTCACTACGCAGCACCTGCACGGAGCGATCGGCGGCCGCCCAGTACAACTGGGGCTGGTACCAAAGGCGGAGCTGCTGCTGGGAATCGGACTGCTGATAATGGGCTTCCCCGTCGGTGGTTCGTTGGGCTTCGGCCAGCAACTCGGGCTGGTTGTCTTTCAGATTAATGACCCAGTCCCATCCCTGAGCTTCCAGGGCCTTCACAAAAGGAGTGCGCAGGTACAGGGCATCGGCCACCAGCAGGTCAAAAAATCTCCGGCCCAACCTCTGGCTCAACTCTTCTAACAAGGCCAGGGAGCAGGCGACTTCATCTTCGTCGCGAGCTTGAAAGCGCAACCCCAGGGGCACCGGGAAGGCGGAACTGACCACGGACACCACGCTGATGCGATGGTAATACTGGATGTCCTCGCGCAGCTCCTCGTCCACCTTGTGGTGAACCCTTCTCTCCAGGCAACCCGGACAGCAACGCACAAACGAACTGCAGATCTCAATGCCATCGACGGCGACCACCACCAAGCCCCGCGCCCACGACGAATGGAGCACCCCGTTTCTCTTCAGTTGGCGGGCCACCTCACAGTGCAGATCCAAGAGGGGAGCCGCGGACTGCCGTTCTAAAGCGTAGGCCATGGCATCTTCGCTCAGCGGGCCGATGCGGGTGCGCAGCACCCCCGTTCCACATTCGGCTTCTAATTGATGCAGGCTGGGAAACTGGCAGGCGGCTCCCAGAAATACCGCGTCGAAGATGGTGCTCCAGGGAATACGTGGGTATTTACGGCCCTCGGGCAAGGCCGCCCGCCGCTGGGAAAAATCGAACACCTTATCGAGATAGACTTCCAAACGGTGCCGACTCAATCGGGACTAGGCTCCTGTTCTGGGCTGCGCAAGAAACGCCGCAGGTTGATGTCTGTAATGGTCTTGGCCGCTTGCTCAAAGCGCTGTCGCATCTCCACCCAGCGGCGGACTTGCTCGACCCTGTGGGCGGGAATATGAATGGCTTTAGGCTGGCCTTGGACCAGCACCGAGAGTTGGAACTGGGGGTGCAGGTTTTGGCCTTGAGCGCAGCGGCAATTGGGTTTTCCGCACTGGCGGTGACGCACCACCAAAGAACCGGGTAGCATCTCGCGCCAGCGGCCCAGGCTGCGGACCAGCCGGCCCCGTTGTTGGAGTTCAGGGTCGGAAGGCATAAATTCTGTCTGACACTAATAATAGTGTCAGAGATGAAAGAAAGCAAGGGCCCTCGAAGTTTTGCAAGAATGACTGTCTCAAGAAATTGCCAGGTTAGGCCAAGCGCTTCTATAACTTACAACTGGAAAGAACAGAGGTTTGCGAAATCGCTGAGGCAAGTCTTGGTGATTAGAGCAGAGTAAGTCCTTTTGTTATCTTAAGTTTATAGGATTTCTAAGCACTCTTGATTACAAATTTATGAGATCGCAGGCAGACTCACAAATGGCAGGAGCATCCAATGTCAGTGGCGTACGGACAAAGAACCCTTTTGGAAAGAACCCTTTAGGCAAGAACCACCCCGACCCCGGACAAAAAAGAGTTTGCAAATCATGAACACGACTATCAAGGTAGCCCGCCCTGAGGTGAGCTTGCGAGCCGAAGGAAACCTGAAAAATGCATATCTTAGTCACCGCTGATACCATTGGCGGCGTTTGGACTTACACCCGAGAACTGGTCTCCGGCCTGGTTCGGCGCGGCACGAAGGTGACCCTGGTCAGCTTTGGCGATATTCCCAGACCGGAGCAGACCGAGTGGATGGATGGTCTTGCGGGCCTCGACTACCACCCCACGGCGTTCAAACTGGAATGGATGCAGGATTGCGAATCGGACTTGGCTGCCTCGGCCGAGTATCTTGAGGCCATTGTTCGTGAAAGCAAGCCCGACCTTTTGCATCTGAGCCAGTTCTACTATGGAGCCTTGCGATGCAACGTGCCGCGCGTTGTTGTCGCTCATAGTGACGTGGTGAGTTGGTGGGCTGAGGTGCGCCAGCAGGAGCCGCCTGAGTCCGACTGGACCCGCTGGTATCGGGCAGCGGTCTCACGGGGGATCGCTAAAGCAAATGCCGTAGTGGCGCCTTCCAGGTGGATGC
>QIAW01000030.1 GCA_003225655.1 Acidobacteriota bacterium | reverse complement strand
ATCCCGAGTTGCTGCGCCAGGCCCTTGCGCGCATCAATTTTCGTTCTCCCCTCGCCTCCGTAATAGACTAGGATCAATTCACGGTGTTCGGCTGAAAGCCGCTCCACGCACTGCTCCAGGCACCCATATCGCTGCTCCGATTCCTCGCTTGGGGGCGAAGGCAGTACCGGCAGCGGGGCCGGCATCTTTCTCAAATATTCGAGGAAAATCTTATTCGCCACGCCATAGAAATACAATGCCGGATTGCCCACATAACTTCCGGCAATCTCTGGCACCTTGCTGGCCACACGATTGATTGTCCGGTCGGCCAGCTCTTCCGGCACAATGCAGCCGCGGCACACGAATATCTTGATGAGGCGGCGGCGAATCTCCTCATACCTCTGGCCGGCCACGTCGCGGTCCGCATCCAGCCAATCCAGCAACTGCTCGAATACTGCTTGCGTTAGTTCTATCTTCTCTTTCATACGAGTTGTGCTATTCGCTACCGCCAAAATGAGGCCCTTCCTCTACGCCGAGTCATTCTGCGCCGTTATGCCGCCGTAATACTGCAATCGATCATTGAAGGTATGTAGGATTATTTTATGTCAAACCGCCCATGATGAAACCAATCTTTCACAGGTTTGATATCACTTTTACCCACCAGCGACGGTGTCTCGCCCGCTTACCTGGAAAAATGCAGGATTCGCGGTGCGAAGTGCCTTGCGTTGTCAGAGTTGATTGCCGGTCCGAATCATCGGCTAAACGGGATTGCCAAATGGCTCCGCCCTCAAAATTAAAGTCATTCTCAAATGCCAAAATGAAGTAATTCCAAAATGGAATTACAGAGATAAGTCTATTGTTTTCTATAGTTTATACAGAGCCCCATAGAGCTCTCGAAACCCTAGCCAACAGAGGTCGCCATAACCTCTCGAAATCCGTTGACATACTTTTGCGCACGGGATATTTACATAGTTAGCCCCCCGAAATCTAAAGCGTTGTTTAGACATTAGTTCACTGGGAAAGCCTCTTATCCCCTCAAAGAAGCGCCCCAAGCTTGCTTCCTTTCAACCTCACCGCTCTGGGGCGAATGGAATTTAAGCAAGAGACTTAAGAGGGAAATATGCAGTACGCACGCAGCCTTGAGAAACTAAGCTCGAGCCAAGCTCCAGTGCAGGTTGGTCGATCCAGGAAGCTGGAACCCGGATCGTGGTCGATTGGCATCTATGCGGGCCGCTCTCCCCTGCAGCTTGCCCCTTTGCCGAAAATTATCAATCCTGTACTGACGGCATGGGACGTCAAAGACATTCCCGCGCAGTACGTTGCCGATCCCTTCATGCTGCAGTCGGGAAGTTCCTGGTATATGTTTTTCCAGGTCATGAATGCTGCCACACGCTGCGGCGAAATCGGCCTGGCAACCAGCCGGAACGGCCTCTCGTGGCAGTATCAGCAGATTGTGTTGCACGAATCCTTTGGCATGTCATTTCCCTGTGTGTTCCGCTGGAATGATGATTTCTACATGATTCCAGAGACCGCGCAGGCTGGCGCAATCCGGCTGTATCGCGCTGTGGCCTTCCCCCGCCAATGGGAGTTCGTAAGAAATCTCACCGAAGGCAAATATGCCGACCCTTCGGTCTTCTTTTTCCAAAAAAGATGGTGGATGTTTGCCTGTCCCTCGACCCAGCACGACGTGCTCTGCCTGTACTATTCCGATAGCCCGACGGGAAAGTGGGTGCAGCATCCCCGCAGCCCGGTCGTCTCCGGCAACAATCGCATTGCGCGTCCCGGCGGAAGAGTGCTGCCCTGGAATGGCGGCCTTATCCGTTTTACACAGGATTGTTACCCCACCTATGGCAAGCAGGTGCGGGCTTTTCGTATCACCGAGCTCACACCCACGACATACCGTGAGGAAGAGGCGCCGGAGAGTCCTATCCTTGGGGCCACTGGAAATGGATGGAACGGCTTCGGCATGCACCACATCGATATCCACTACGCCGGAAATTCCCGCTGGCTGGCGTGCGTGGACGCGATCTCGTAAGCGGCCCTAAGCATTACACCAAGATGTACGAACGTTGTTAACGCAAGTACCCCCGAAACCCTACCCCCTGCTTCATCCGGCAGAAGCGTTGAGAGAGCGCTTCTGCCGGATTGCGTTTATCAGCCCAATCAATCCCCCCTACCCCCTTGCTGCTAGGGGTGAAGGGCCTGCAAAGAGCGTTTGAGCCGCATAATCATTGGCTAAAATCGATGTCCACGACGACCCTAGCTGAAAGCAATAAAGGGGCAGTTCCCAACTCCAAGCTGCAAAATCATTATCGTTTGGCAGCAGACCTTCACGACTCCGCGGATCGAAAATTTTCAAAGACCTAAAGGGCAATGCCCGCATTCTTGAATGCCAGACACACTTCGGAACAATTGTGCCCTGCAACTTGTGAAGATTGACGAAGTGATATCACATCGTGAGGCAGAAGATTGTGGCAGAAGATTTGACAGGTTTCCAAATTGATGGCACAGTGAGAACTGAGATTCAGCAATGATGCGCAAGCCCCATACTGATAGCTTCCCAACCCCGGCCACACAAATGTGGCTAGGTGCGGGGCAGGGTACGTTCATGTAACGGGGGCTTAATCCAACAGTTTCTGGTTTCTCTTAAGCCTCCGACAAAAATCGGGGGCTTTTGGTTTTGGGGTGGATTTCAGTTCGATTCTCCCCGCTACTACATAAGGTGTGAGCTATGAGCGTTCAAGTTATTGAAGTTGAAGGATTTCAAGTTGAGGTTGTGGCTGATATCGACTGCACCCGCGGCGGAGATCACCGCGCATTGGTCGATCGGGCGCGCACCGACCGCATAAGGCTCGGCCAGGACGTGCACGAGTCGGCGGTATTGTGTATTCGCTGTTTGAAGGCGATATTGCTCAACGCGTAAGTGCCGGGTGTTCAATGACAGGCCGCGAGTCTTTGAAGCTCGTTCGGATTGCGTCCTCGCCGTCATTCGAGGAGTGGTGAAGGCTACGGTTACTTCTCAGGAAAAGAAACACACCGTATCCGCGCGTTCCCTCCTCATCTTGCAATAGAGGGTCATGAGTCAGAGTCTGGGGAGTTAGCTGAGATGGTGTAGCGCAGCCCTGAAAAGGCTGAGACGCGGATTCGAGCGCCGCACTCCCCACCATGGCGGGGTATTGTGTAAGGGCTGGCATCCGTGCCTTGGGAGCACGTGGTTCGGGTTCAAATCCCGGTGCCCCGACCAAATTTAGTGTGATCTTTAGGAAAAGCAAAGCTTTGTTGATCGCTTTCTCGATTGTGCCGCTTGCGGCGCCAGGTAGGAGCCCTGGCCTTTCAGACCGGGGAATGAGGGTTTTATAGGGTCGCCCCTCCAGGGCTGGCGCTTTATTTCCAAGCTTACCCACCGCTGCCGCGATGGGCTAACTCATGCCGCGCCTCCGGCGCTGGGGCATAGCAGAAACAAGATACAGCAAGATTTAAAAAGGTACAGCTTCCCAAAATGTTCCGTCGAGGAACACTTTCGCATTTTCCCTGAGGACTGAGGACTGTTCTGAGCGTCGTTGCCTTGGGCTTGCAGCTTGCATTTTGGAGCTTGGAGCTGCTTCTAGCGGCACAGCTCTCAGCACCAGCGTCCACGACATCGGCTTCTCCGGAGTAATCGTGGTGTTGCGGGCCTCCAGATTGAGATAGAAGGGAACATGGCCGCGGCTGCCCTTGCCCAGAGCGCTGTTGCCGGTGGCGTAGAGCTCTGCATGAATGGGCCAATCGGACTGCTTGACCATGACCTCCAATGCGCCTTCAGCAGAGTCGAAGCGGTCAACACGGCGGCCGTCTTGAAACCGGGTGGCATCATGCGTGCCAGTGGTCGGCACCATGACCCAGAAGCGCCGGATGGCGGTCGCTTTCGTAACCGAAACTCGCTCGGTGCGGACCAGGGAATCTCCTTCGATCTTCCAATCTACCTGCGCGGTGATGCCTGGATCCACGACCTCTCCCGACTTGGTACCGAGCACTGCCCATCGCTTCCACACGGCGCGCAGGCTGAGCCCATCGGCTGAAGGGATAATCTCATCAGCGCCATCGCCGGCCACGATTACCCGGCCATCTTCCAGCTCCAGGTAGGGCGTCAGGGCAGGGACCTGCTGCTCCACCGGAGGCGCGTATCCCGGCAGGCTGTAGGGTGCTGGCAGATAGTCGGAGACTCCCGGCCTTGGTCCGGTGGTAATGGGAAGCGCAAAGCGCAGTTGCCCGCGGCGCACCAGCCACACCCCTGCCGGTCGCTCGCCCTTGCGGAAGTATTCGAAGCGCGCTACCTCAGGCAGAGTCGGACGCGCCGGGAACGAAACAATATGCTCATCGTTCATGGCCTTCATGAACGACGCTTGCGCGCCCGCCATCTTTCCGAAGAACGCCGTCGTCTGCTGCCACTCCCTTTCCGGCGTGATATAGGTGTAGTTTCCCCGGCCAAAACCAAACACATTCAGCAGGTGGCGCTCGGGTTGAAAGTCATTTTTCAGCCACTGCCAAGCCGAATAGTAAGCGCCGGCCAGTTGCGGCATGGGTGCCGGACGAAACTGTGGATGCCGGGCCAAAAAGCCAACGATCTCCATGGTGTCGATGTAGCTGATGACTCCCAGGCTGCGACCCCATGGGTATCCGTAGCCATCGGGTGAAATCAGGTCCCACCAGGTGCGCATCTGCGCCTTCAGCGTGGGTTCCATCGCCTTCATCAGGTCCTCGCGCCCAAGGTCTTCTGCCGCATCGTAGACGAAGCGCGCGTATTCATTGGAATAGCGGTCATAGCGGCCGGTGGGAATGCTGTCATCGGAATAAAGAGCGCCCTTGGTGAACTGTTCGGCGGCGCGGTCGACCACGTCATTCACAAAGTCGCGGTCGGTGGTGATTCCCATCTGGTAATCCATGGCAGCAATGCGCGCCGCCACACCGAAGTAATTCTCCGGAAGATTAATGACGTGCCGCGTCTTCTTGTCATAAAAACGCCCTGGGTCGAGCAACGAACGCCACTGCGTCTGCTCTTCCGGCGTGAACGACTGCCAGAGCGCGTTGCTCTTGAGGTCGGTGCCGAAGCTTCGCAATGAGAGTGCGCCCGCCAATTGCGCAAAGGTCTTGCCGCCATGACGGGCTTCGATGAGGCCTCCCTGGCCGATGATGGTGGTGACCTCCCGCCCGGCAATTATCTTGTCTCCCGACAG
>QIAW01000029.1 GCA_003225655.1 Acidobacteriota bacterium | reverse complement strand
AAAAAGGTGTCGCCCCTCCAGGGCTCGTTCTCTTTTACAGCTAACCCACCGCTTCGCTGTCGCTTCGCGGTGGGCTAAACTCTTCCCCGCGCTTCCAGCGCTCGTGTAACGTTTTGCCACCGTTATCGTGCACCTCATGAATAATCCAGGCTCCGGGACTTTGCACTTTTTCCAGCTTACCCAGCCCTCCTGGGCTGGGCTAACTCATGCCGCGCCTTCCGGCGCTGGTGTATCGTCTTGCTGTCGTCATCGCGCGGCTCATGAATAAACCAGGCTAGAAATTGGTGTAAGAATCTGTGCCGCCCCGCTGGGGCTCGCGTTCTTATTTCAGCTTACCCAGAGCTTCCCCCTGGGTTTCGCTTTGCTCCGTCATGGCTAAAAGCCATGACCTACCGCCTAATGCCGCCCGGTTGGGGATCTGTTTTAAGCCGTTTCTTCTACGGAATTGCTCATCGAGATCCTGCAATCGAAACCGTCAGTTTTTCAGCGCAGCTTGCAACAACAGAACGTCAACACTGTCGCTCGAGGATTCAAGTTTGCGGGCCAACTGATCGTATTTGGGTTCATGATAGTTTGCCGCAGCCCTCAATAATAGTGGACTGAGTTCGGCGGGATTAAGCCCGGTGATTTGCTTATACTCCCATTTCTTTTGTCCGGCCGCGAACGGCGCCAGAAAATCGAGGGCTTTACGGATGCTGCGCCCATCTGAAGTTTTAAACGCCCAGAGATCAACATCGAGTGGTTCTCCCAGTTGCGCCAACGCCATCAGGCCGCGCAGATTCATTACGCTATAGCTGAAGGCCCGCGTTCGGGCAAGCTCTAGTGGCTGGCTGCCGTCGGGTTCAATCTGTGAAGCTATGCGCTTTTTCTCTGATTCTGTTATGACCTGCCGCGCAAGTTCGCGGTCTCCGAGGAACAACGCGAAATCGGCAAGTTGAATGTCGTAGTAGGTGCCGTGATTATTCTTGGCGTTGCGCTCGCCCATGCCATTCGGGCTCTCTTGCAGCCACTTGATGTACGAACGGAACCACGCTTCCATTTCCTTCTGGTCTTTTGCACTCCAGTTCTTTGAGCCGGCGAGCAGACCGATGGCATCCACGACGTAGGTAAGATCCTGGCTCTCGAGCACGCCCGTGGGCCTACCATGATTAACGCCCGGAATTCCCTGGGCAAACTGGAGATTCGGATTCATGCGCGTAGCCGGATCAAGAAACCATGTCCGCAGCAGCAAGGCCGCGCGGCTCGCGTAGATTTCGTTTCCCGTCAGATAATAGGCGAGCGCCAGCGCGCGCGCATCTCTGCCCAGACGGCCCATATTTCCGTGGTCGGGAATCTTGCTGATTTCAGGATTTCTCTCCCCATCGCGGCGGATATACGGCAATCCGTTGGGGCTTTTGGGATCTGGCCAAAAATAAGGCGCCAGGCTCATGTAATCGTGCTTGTCACCGGTGGGCGGCGGCATATCTTTCTGCATCACGGAAAAGGGGCCTTCCTTCATTGCCTGATCGGCGGCATGCATGGCTGCCGCCGCCAGCGGCGCTTTCGCACCCATCTTCACAAACTGTTGTTTCTGCGCGGCCAGTATTTTTGCGTCCAGAAGGAATACGCGTGGAAGGTCTTTAGCAACCGGCTTAGCAAACAACAATGACGAACTCAGAGTTACCAGGAATACGAGTTGTAATATACGATTCATAAAATCCTTGGAGAAATCTTCGGCGTGGCAAAATTCCCGGACGCGCTGCAAACAATTACTTTGGCATCTGCGAACTTCACGTTTAATATAGTGGATTCGATTTCATTGCAATTTGCAGCCCAAAAACGACCTAGGAACCTCATACATGAGCCATTCTTCTTCTCTTGATCTTTCCAACAAAACCGCCGTGGTAATCGGTGGAACTTCAGGAATCGGCCTGACCCTGGCCAAGGGCCTGGCGCAAGCCGGGGCCAACGTCGTACCCACCGGCCGGCGCGCTGATCTGGTAGATGCCGCCGCCAAGGCGGTCCGTGAAACCGGCCGGCGCTCTCTGGTCTTGCCCGCGGACGTCAATGACCCAAAGAGTTTGCAGGCTTTGCTCGATGCGACCCTGGCCGAATTTGGCGGCGTGCACATCCTCATCAATTGTGCCGGACGCATCAAGCGCACTCCCACCTTTCAGGTATCCGAGAGCGAGTGGAACGAGATCATCAACACCAACCTCAACGGTACATTGCGCGCCTGCCAGATCTTCGGGCCGCACATGGTGGAACGAAAATATGGCCGCATCATCAATATCGCTTCTTTAACTTCATTTGTCGCCCTCTACGAGGTTGCCGCCTATGGGGCCAGCAAGGCGGCGGTCGTATCTCTGACGAAGTCGCTCGCCATCGAACTGGCGCAGCATGGGGTCTGCGTCAACGCTATTGCCCCTGGCATCTTCCGCACCGCGCTCAATTCGGCGCTGCTCGATGGAACTCCGCGCGGCCAGGAGTTGCTGCTGCGCACTCCCATGAAGCGCTTCGGGCAGGCGGAAGAGTTTGATGGTGGCGTCCTCGCCAGCGGCGTAAATCAGTAAAGCAGGCCGCGTTATTGCTCTGGTTGTAGAGACGTAGCATGCTACGCCTCTACAGAAGTGAACTAATAGACCCCATCACTCTCCCGGATTGGTGCTTCCTGCTGTGCCCGCAACTTTGGGCGCCTCCAAGGCCAGCAAGGTTTCCAACAGATAATAATCTCCGTAAACCAGCATGCCGTCGGCGGGGCGCGTGCTGCTGCCGTGGCGCAGGACGCCGGGAGGTGTGTGATCGTCTTTTCCCACCGGAGTCAGGTAGTGATCGATCAATGACTGGGTGATGAGCTCGCTCTCTTTTCTGTATTGCGCCGCGCGCTGTTTAT
>QIAW01000229.1 GCA_003225655.1 Acidobacteriota bacterium | reverse complement strand
CCGCGGCGCTGGAAGCTTTTGTCGCTCGTTATCCCAACAGCACCGCCCGGCTGGCATCGCTTCTGCTGGCGCTCGAGGCCTACCAGCAGATCGGCAACCAGGAGAAGTTGCAAGGCACGGCAAAACATATTCTGAAAATTGATCCCAACGACGTCACCGCGCTGGCGCTTGATGTTGTCTTGAATTACATGAAGGGCGAAGCCGGCGATGCATCCGCGGCCAGCGCCGCCGGCGCGGAAGCTCAAAGAGCGTTGCAGGCGCTCGCCTCATGGCAGAAGCCGGAGGAGATGCCGCAGGCAGAATACGATGCCAAGCGCAAAAACATGACCGCGGTCCTCAACACCGCCGGCGGCTTCGCCGCTCTCCAGTCGGCCGACTATGCCTCGGCGCGCGGCTATTATCTGAAGCTGATCGAACTTGACCCCAGCATCGTGAACTATCGCCGCCTCGGCTTTGCCGATTTGCAACTGAATCCCCTGGACGTGAATGGCTTCTGGTACCTGGCCAAGGCGGAAGCTATCGCCCAGAGCCAGAACGATAAAGCAAGCGCACAACAGATTGCCGCTGATGGCAAAGACAGGTATCGCCGGTATCACGGCAGCAGCGACGGGTGGGACCAGATCGTCTCCGCCGCTGCCACGCAGGCTTCCCCTGCTCCGGATTTCACGGTAAAGGCCAAGCCCACGGAGTGCGAGCAGGTGGTGGCCGCGGCCCAGCAGACTGATCTGGAGACGCTCGCCGTCGCCGACTGGGAGCTGATCCTCTCTCATCGCGATTGCTCTCCAGAAGCCAAACCCGCGGCGGAGAAGATGTGGCAGGCAATCCAAGCCAAACAAAAGAATAACGGAGTAGGCAAGCTCGCATTTCCCATAAAGGTCATCTCCGCCACCGCTGACAGCCTGCAGGCGGCGATCACGGAGAAGAACCAGCAGGCCAACAAGGCCGACCTGCAGGTCGCTCTGGAAAAACCATTCGCCTCACCGCCCGCGCCGGGCACAGAGATGGATGTGGTCGGCATGGTGGCCGACTATACTCCCCAGCCCTTTCTATTCATCATGCAGAATGGCGAAGCCCAGGAATCCAAACCTAAGGCTCGGCCAAAGCCGGCGCATACCGGTAAGCCCGGAGTCCCACACCGCGCTCATGCTAAATCAGCCTTGCGCTAGGCATTGGAGCACCAGGGAGTTTACAAACTGCTTTCGACCATCCTAAGGCGTCTTTCCCTGCCTAAAATCCGTCGACTTCAGGTAAGCTTTTGCACAACACCTCATGGCTTATCTGGATCGGACACGAAAAAATTTCGTCCGCGGCGCAGTGCTGACGGGCCTAAGCACAGCGCTGGAGCCTCTCCGCCAAACCCAATACGGGCGATCCGGATATTGTGATCCTGGACGTGGATAATGCCAGCTTCGATGTTTTCAAGGAACGCTTCGGCCGTTGGCCCCCCACCCGCCTGGTCTGGTCGGAGACCCTGAAATATCTGTCGCGCGGCAAGCCTCGCGCTGTCGTATTCGACATCATGCTTGGCGGTCAGGACAGCGATTTCGAGATACGTAATGGCGACAGCACAGTGAAGTTGACGGGCGAGGAAATCGATGCGAAGTTTGCTCAAAGCATGCAAAATGCCGGAAACGTGGTGATCAGCTTCACCGTCAACAAACGTGCTCCAGGTGAATATTATGTTGTCAAGAATCCTGCTCCTATTCTCGCCAAATGGAGCCTGCTGGATGCCGATTCCGTTCCTGCGGTGCCGGGCCGCGGAACAGCGTGGGGCAACGAAGAGCACCCGCTCAACTATCCATTAAACACGCCTTGGGAACCGCTGGCCAAAGCGGCTGCCGGTTTGGGATCTGCCAGTGCCGACCTGGATGATGACGGCAAGATTCGCCACGTACCCCTGGAATTTGTGGTGGGCAGCCAAGCTTACGATTCGCTCTTTATGCGAACCGTTCGCCTGCTCAATCACCAGGAGGATTCAACGCGCTGGGCGGCTCATGGATTCCGGCTCAACCGCGACTCTCCTGTTGTTCCTCTGGGCACGAAAGACAAGCAGAAAGACAGCCTGCTGTTGCGCTGGCATGGTAATCGCAACGCGGGAAATTGTGCACAAGGAGACTGTGAAAAAGGTAACTTTGCCTATCTAAGGATTCCTTACTGGAACATTCTCTGCTCCATTCAGCGGTCATTGTGTAATGAAGGTGTGGAAACTTTCCCTCCCGACTTCTTTCGCAACAAGATTGTAATCATCGGCGCCAGCGCGACCGGGAGTTATGAGAACCATCCCACGCCCCTTGGCGATAAGGTTCCTGGCTTTCTGGAACATGCCACAGCGATCGATAATCTGTTGCACAATGACGTCATCCGGCCGGCGCCCGGCTGGCTGCATCCGGTTCTAGTGATTGTCATGTCGGCAGCAGGAGTCCTGATCCTGATTTTTGTGCGCTCCACCTCGGCCGACGTCCTCCTGATGTTAGCGGCAATTGCGCTGTATGTCGGCATCAGTTACACAGTCTTTGCGCGCTGGAATTTCTGGCTGCCCACCGCCGCACCGCTGGTCACGCTTGTTCTATCTTACTTTTCCTGCGGGGCGATCCGCTTTGCCACCACCGGACGCGAGCTGCGCCGTACCCGTGGCACGCTCGACCGTTACATTTCGCCGCAGCTCGTGGGCTATGTGCTGAATCACCTGGAAGAGATTAATCTGGCGGGCGAGAAGCGCGAGCTGACCATCTTTTTTTCCGACGTACGCAATTTCACCACCATCACCGAGCAATCGGACCCCATCGAACTGATCGCGCTGCTGAACGAATACCTGACCGCCATGACAGAAATCATCTTCAAGCATGACGGCATCGTGGATAAATTCATTGGCGACGGAATTCTCGCCTATTGGGGGGCCTTCACTCCCGGCAAAAACCATGCTCTGCTCGCGGCCAGGGCATCGCTCGAGATGACTCGACGATTGGAGGAGCTGAACCGCGAGTGGCAGTCCGTTGGACGCCAGCCCATCTCGGCAGCGGCAAAAAAATTGAGTTCACCGTGATTGGCGATGCCGTGAATCTGGCCTCGCGCCTGGAAGGGCTGAACAAGCAGTTCGGCACCTCCATCATCATCTCTGAATCGACGCGCTCCCGGCTGGGCGATGCTGCCGTGGTTCGTGCGCTGGGGGGCGTGCAAGTGAAGGGCAAGACTGTGGAAACCCAGGTCTATGAGTTGCAATGGCTGGATTCGACCGCACCTCAGCGACTCGTTCAGAAAGTCTCGGCCGATTAAGTTTCGGTTAAAATTGCTGCTTCCATAGGCTTTTTGTGATTTAATGCTGCTTCCGACTATTTCTGCAGGAGGAGTTATGCAACGTAGTACTCGCGCCTTAACGGCGTTGTTGTCGCTGATTTTGGGCGCATCGTGCTGGGCCGTCCCTTATTTCCAGGAGAGCGGCAAAAACAATGACCAGCAAAAACAATCTGACAAGAACAAAAACAAGAATTCCGACAAGGATAAAGACAAAGATAAGAACAAGAAGAAAGACAGCAATGATGATTCGCCCTTCGGCACCGGCAAGATCAATCTGCTGCACTCGTCCCAGAAGTCCGATGCGGCCAGCGCGGGCTTCAACGGCGTGGACAAGCTGGGAAAGGTCGAGGAAAAGAAGCTGAAAGAGCCGCCTACCACGGACGACTTTGAAAAGGCCCAGCAGGTTTCTTTTATTGGCGTCAAGGCGTCATCGCTGAAGAAGTTCATTCAAGAGGGCAAGCTGAACACGACTCCAGCAAAAACCGAACCAGCCACACCCAAGAAGAGTTAGGAGAGGAGATCATGCATAAAATCAACGTATTTTTTTCGGCTGTCCTCCTTCTGTTCGCCTGCGCACTGCCTGCGAGCGCCCAGTTCGGCGACATTCTCGGCGGCCTCAACAAAGCCAAGCAGATTCACGACGCTACCCAGGAATGGACCCCGGAGCAGGAGGAAGCCGTTGGACGGGCCTCTGCTGCCAAGATGATCCATGTCTTCGGCTTGTATAACAATCCCGCCATGACCAATTACGTCAACCTGGTGGGCAACACGGTGGCGCAATTCGGTACGCGGCCATTGCAATACCACTTTGCCATTCTGGATTCGGAGATCGTCAACGCCTTTGCCATGCCCGGCGGTTACGTATTCATCACCCGCGGAGCGCTGGCCAACATCAACAATGAATCGGAACTGGCAGGTGTACTGGCGCACGAGGCGGCGTCGGGGTCCAGACGGGGGCCGAGGTAGGCGCCTCGCAAGCGAGCGGCGTGCAGGCTTTGCGGTTGGCATGGTTGACCAACTGGCGGTTCACGTCGTCACCGCCCTTCTGACCCAGAACTATGGTTCTGACAAGGAGCGCGAAGCAGATAAAGCCGGGACCGATTTAGCCGCCAAGGCCGGCTATGATCCGAACGGCCTGCGCAATTTCCTTTCCATGCTGGCGGAAGCGGCCAACAACCCTGCGAACAAACAGGCGACCAGCATGTTGAATGGCAAAACGCATCCTCCGTTGAAGGACCGTGTTTCCAAGCTGACCGAGCTTTCAGCAACTTATCCTACCGGCGGCCAGGTTTTAGAAAACCGCTACAAGCAAAACGTCAACTTTGCTGCTGGCAGCACCACAGCATCTGCAAAATCCGCTTCGGGAAAATAGCGTGCACTGAAACTACACCATAAATTGGCCGGAATGGCCACTTTATGGTTGTAGTTCAGCTAATGGCCAGATTATGGTTGCAAATCTGAACCGAATACCTAAGGCGGTT
>QIAW01000219.1:6849-9315 GCA_003225655.1 Acidobacteriota bacterium | reverse complement strand
GCGCCTCCGGTGATGACAGCGGCTTTGCCTTCCAGCCTGAAGGTGCCGTTACTATGTGCTAGGTCTTTCAGAGGGAAACTCCTCTCTTCCACGGAATAAAGTCGTCCTGGCCCAGCAGCTCGGCCTTGGTTTTCACCTCGCCGCCGGCAATCTTGACCACGAGTTCCAGAATCGCATCGCCCATCTCTTCCACCGTTTTTTGGCCGGAGATGACGGGTCCGGTATCGATATCAATAATGTCTGGCATACGTTGCGCCAACCGGGAGTTGGTGGAAATTTTTACCACCGGCGCGATGGGATTCCCGGTCGGCGTGCCCAACCCGGTGGTGAATAGCACCACGCTCGATCCGGAGCCAACCTGCCCGGTCACTGCTTCAAGGTCATTGCCTGGAGTGCAGAGCAGATTCAATCCTGGCTCGGTTGCATACTCGGGAAAATCGAGGACCGCGGTCACCGGCGAGGCGCCGCCCTTCTTGGCAGCGCCGGCAGACTTCATGGCGTCAGTAATCAGGCCATCGCGAATGTTGCCGGGCGAGGGATTCATATCGAATCCGGAATCTACAGCCTTGGCCCTGGCTTCGTAGGCGCGCATCAGGCGGAGAAAACGTTCGCCCACCTCATCGCGGGTGCTGCGGTTCACCAGTTCCTGCTCGACGCCACAGAGCTCGGGAAATTCCGCCAGGATTCCTTTACCGCCCAGAGCAGCCATAACGTCGGCGACGTGGCCGATTGCGGGGTTGGCGGAGATGCCCGAGAATCCATCCGACCCGCCGCACTTCAGCCCCACGGTCAGAGCCGAGATCGGCGCGGGGGTGCGCTCAGCTTTGTTGGCTTCAAGCAAAGCCAAAAAAGTCTGGCGAATGGCCTGGGAGAGCATCTCAAACTCGGTCCCGCTTTGCTGCTGCTCGAAAATCAGCAAAGGCTTGTTGAAATTGGGATTACGTTTCTTCAGCTCTCTTTGCAGAATCGGCACTTGGGCATGCTGGCATCCCAGGCTCAGAACGGTGGCGCCGGCGACGTTGGGATGATGGATGTATCCGGCGAGCAGGCCACAAAGAATGTTGGAATCTTCGCGGGTTCCGCCGCATCCGCCCTCATGGGTGAGGAACTTAATGCCATCAACGTTGGGAAACACTCTGCGACCATGGGCAGCCTCGGGCACCGGCTCGCTGCGAAATTCTTTGAGCTCTTCAATTTTGCCCTCTTGATAGAGCTTAACCATATCCGCGACCTGGTTGCGGTAGGGATGGACCGGGGCAAAACCTAATTCCTTTTCAAAGGCCTCCTGGATGTAGGCAACGTTGCGGTTTTCGCAGAAGACCAAAGGAATAACCAGCCAATGGTTGCGAGTCCCCACCTGGCCGTCGGAGCGGCGATAGCCCATGAAGGTTTGCTGCTTCCAGCGAGAGACGTCGGGAGCATGCCACTGATAAGACGCCGTTCTGCCTTCCACCGTGGCAGCGTCATGGCGCGTATTCTGGGTGGAGATCACCTCTCCCTGGCGGATGGGCTCAACCGCCCGGCCCACGCGAATGCCATACATCATTACAGCGTCCCCAACTTTAAGGTCCTGGATGGCGAACTTGTGCTTGGCAGAAACATCGGACTGCAAGACCAGTGATTGTTCCGGCGTAGTGATCGCTTCGCCCTTGCGTAAGTCGGTGAGTGCGACCAGAACGTTATCCTGGGGATGGATTTTCAGCACCGTGGTCTGCGCACCATTGACCGCAGGCATGACACCGCGAACGAGTTGGACGGGCTTGGCTATGAGAGTTTCTCCCTAAGTAATCAGCATCTTGGGCACAAGAGTTTTACCCTTACTCGATGATTATGCAACAATTGTGCCAGCGTCAGCGCAGTTTACCAGCCTTCCTTCTTTATGGCGTCCACAACGGTTTAGGGTCGGGGGCAATCCCTATTTTACCTATTGAAATTTTCCTTTTATCGTATGCGATGAGAGATTGTCACGGATGCGATACACGTGTCAACATGTACGGCGGTCATACTCACATTCTGGGAGAAGCTTCTTCGTGGACCGAAGACAATTCCTGAGAATGTCATCCGGAGCGGCACGGCTGCTGATGTGCGTATAACTGTGCGGATGTTTTTTAAATTTACCTCCAGAGGAGAAAAAACGCATGAGATTGTTTCGTCGTATGGGCCTTGTTGTTGTCGCGCTGGTTTTGTTGCTTTCTATCAGCGAATCTGCCTAGAGTCCTAATGGCATAGTTTTGGCCCAAACCCAAGCCCAGACGCAGCCGGCGGCGCAGGCCAAGCCGCAAGCCGCACCGGCTACAACCGATTCCGTGGATATGGCGAAGCTGCAGTCTGATTTGAAGACTGCACAGGACAAATTGAAAGACTGGCCGAATCTGGGCCGCTATCACGACGCTGATGCGCAGGTCGAGCCGCCCGCGACTGGAGAAAACCGCGTGGTGTTCATGGGCGATTCGATCACTGACGGCT
>QIAW01000219.1:0-6825 GCA_003225655.1 Acidobacteriota bacterium | reverse complement strand
GGGCATCAGTGGGCAGACGACACCGCAGATGCTTATCCGCTTCCGGCCTGATGTAATCGCGCTGAAGCCCAAAGTGGTTGTGATTCTGGCAGGTACCAATGACCTGGCGGGCAATACCGGGCCGAGCCGGCTGGAGGCCATTGAAGACAACCTTACCTCAATGTCAGAGCTGGCCAAGACAAATGGCATTCGCGTGGTGCTGGCTTCGTTGCTGCCGATATCCGACTACATAAAGCCGCAGACGAACCGGCGCTCTCCGGAACAAATCGTGGCGCTGAATGACTGGATGAAAGACTACGCCGCAAAGAACGGGCTGGTCTATCTCGACTACTACTCGGCCATGCTGGATGACAAGAAGGTCTTGAACCAGAACATGACCTATGATGGATTGCATCCCAACGACGCCGGCTACGAGATTATGGGGCCGCTGGCGGAAAAGTCCATTGCGACGGCGCTGCAGGGAGCTTCGGCTGCCCATAAAATGGCCTCCAAGCGGACGCACAGCCCCAAGAGCAGCAAAAAGCGTGGAGGAACCTAGCCCGGGTGCTCAGCAGAGATTGAAGAGGCTACGGAAAAAGTTTTCTATGGCGCTCCGCTTTTGCTACGGCGCATGCCTGCGGCAGCAAGGAATTGTTGTTTTTCAGAGATTTACGGCACGAGTAAACTCGTGCCCTGATACACGTCTTCACACACGAGAATTTTTCCGCAGGCTCTTGAGCTTCCCCTTTCAAGACACGCAGTTTAGGCCCCTTTAGTAACGGCTTCTACGCGCATACTCTCGCGGATGGGAAGCTCAAAGCCAAAATACTGGGTGGCGTTGAAGTAGCAGATATTTTCAACCATCCTGCCTACCAGATCTTCCTGGTCGGGGATAAGACCGGCGGCCATGTCGCGTCCCAGCAGATTGCACAAGATGCGCCGGAAATATTCATGGCGCGGAAATGACATGAAGGAACGCGAGTCGGTCACCATGCCCACGAAGTGCGAAAGCAGGCCGATATTGGAAACTGTGTTCATCTGCCACTCCATGCCTTCCTTGTGATCGAGGAACCACCAAGCGGTGCCGAACTGGACTTTCCCGGCGATGCTTCCATCCTGGAAATTTCCAGCCATGGTTGCGAACAGATAGTTATCTGCCGGATTCACATTGTAAAGAATCATCTTGGGAAGCACGTTTTCGCGGTCGAGCTGGTTGAGATAGGCGCCGAGCAATTCTCCTTGCGGCCAATCGCCGATGGAATCCAGGCCGACATCCGGCCCCTTCATGCGTGTGCTGACGCTGCGGTGGGCGCCCAGATGCAATTGCTTGGTCCATCCCTTTTCGGCGTCAAGATGGCCAAAGAAGAGCATCATGAAAGATGCGAACTGGGAATGCTCCTGTGGACTGGCCGCCTGACCAGAGCGCACCTTGGCAAAAATCCCGGCGGCGGCCTGCTCGGAGCAGAAATCGGCATAACAATAGCTCATGCCGTGATCTGAAAGCCGGCAGCCCAGGCTATGGAAGTAATCATGGCGCTTGCGCAGTGCAAGCAGAAAGTCCTTGAAGCTGCCAATCGAAACATTGGCAGCAGACTGCAGACGCTCCACCCAGGGGTTAAACCTTTCGGGCTGGCGCACCTGCAACGCCTTATCAGGGCGGTACGCTGGATATACGCGCGGCACCAGCTTTTGAGCGGCGATCTTCCTGTGGGCCTCGAGATCATCGGTGGGATCGTCGGTTGTGCACAAAACCTCGACACGGAAGCGCTTCAGGATCCCCTGCGTGGTGAACTGTTCACTGGCCAGGAATTCGTTGGCCCGCTTCCAGATGGCAGGAGCGGTGTTGGCATCGAGCAGCTCATCAATCTCGAAGTAGCGTTTCAGCTCGAGATGGGTCCAGTGATAGAGGGGATTTCTGAGCGTGTGAGGCACGGTGCTGGCCCAGGCCATGAATTTCTCATAGGGATCGGCATCGCCGGTGCAGTAGCGTTCCGCAACACCATTGGCCCGCATGGCGCGCCACTTGTAGTGGTCGCCTTCCATCCAGATTTCAAACAGGTTTTTGAAACGGCGGTCTTCGGCGATGTCCTCCGGAGAGAGATGGCAATGGTAATCGATGATCGGTTGCGTCTCTGCATATTGCCGGTACAGATGACGCGCAGCTTCGGTTTCGAGCAGAAAGTTGTTATTAATGAAGGTCATTCACTCGTCAATGGGCTACGATGTAATGTTTCACTGACATTACACCAGAAGCTTCGCTTTCTAATAAAGACGAAATTGCTCAATGAATCCTTGAGATTTCTTAAACGAATTCTATGATTTTGAAACGAATCTCAATGTTAAGTTTTGCAATCCTAGAATCCATTCCGATGGATAAAGGGGGGAGCCATCGGCCAGGAAATCCCAACTTGCCGTCATTATGCACTGCTTCCCGAGCGCTGGCAATATGTAAGACAAATAACTGGCAGTAGAGAACAAGAAATAGCCATAGAGAACAATAACTACAATTATTAAAGATTGAGCGTAAACCTATGCAGATTCGCGCAGGACTTATTGGAGCAGGCAATATCAGCGAGACCCACGCACGCGCGCTAAGAGCCATCCCAGGCGCCGAAGTGGTAGCGGTCTGCGGCGCCAACGCGGAAAAGGTTGGTCGTCTGTGCCGTGAGCATGGGGGCGCAGCCTACCACGATTTTCAGGCGTTTCTTGCTCACCGCCCAATGGAGATGGTCATCATCGGCAGCCCGTCGGGGAGGCACGCCGAACAGGGAATTGCCGCGGCGAGGCAGGGGCTGCATGTGCTTACGGAAAAGCCCATTGATACAAGCGTGGAGCGGGCCGACGCGCTGATTTCGGCCTGCGAACAGGCAGGAGTGAAGCTGGGGGTGATTTTTCAGGACCGCTTCAAACCAGACCTGCGCCGGCTCAAGCAACTCATCGCCGAAGGGTTGATCGGCAAGCCGATTCTCGTGGACGCACGGGTGAAATGGTACCGTCCCGCGGAATATTACAGCCAATCACGTTGGCGCGGAACGCGGGGGCTCGATGGCGGCGGCGCGCTGATCAATCAAGGGGTTCACACCGTGGACCTGCTGCTCTGGTTGCTGGGAGATGTCGTTAAGGTACAAGCGCGCACGGCAGCCATGCTGCACCAGATTGAAACGGAAGACACTGCTCTGGCACTGCTTGAATTCTCCAGCGGCGCTTTGGGACAGTTGCAGGCGACTACTGCGGCCTATCCTGGCTATCCCCGGCGGGTGGAGATCACAGGTTCGAAGGGAACCATCATTCTCGAGCAGGACCGCATCGTTGCCATCAATCTCCGCACGCCTTACCAGGGCCCGATCAGCAGCGAGGTGGCTGATCAGAATCCCAGTACCTCTTCGCCGGTGGTGAGCGACATTCGCGGACATCAATCCGCAATCGAAGATTTCATCCTGGCCATCGAAAAAGATATGACGCCAGCGTGCGACGGGCGCGAAGGACGAAAAAGCCTGGCCCTGGTAGAAGCTATCTACAAGGCTTCCGGACAGCGCTAGTCAGCTTCGGGTTTCGAGCACGCCGGATGAACGGCAACGACGAGGGTAGATTTCACAGGATCGTGAATTTCAGAAAGAGGAGGAGTGGCCTCCTCGATTCTTGTTTGGGAAATTGTTTTGAAGACGTTCAAAATGTATGGGTTCAAAGTGTATGGGAAGATACACGGGAACCGGGGGATGTCGGCACTACGACCTTGAAACGCTTCAGGCATTGACCAATTGCGGCCGGGTCTTGAAACGTTTTTCGTCTTCTTCCTCTTCATCAGAAGAGGGATGATAGCCGAGCTCTTGCGATAAGGTGCTTGCGGCCGCGATCACGGCCTTGGCGACCACGGGAATTTTGTAGCTGGGCAGACGGAACGAAGGTCCGGAGACGCTGATTGCCGCCGTGGGCTCGCCTGAGATTCCCTGAACGACAGCGCCCACACAGCACACGCCTTCTTCGTTCTCTTCGTCATCAACGGCATAGCCAAGCTTGCGTACCTTGGCCAGTTCCGACTTGAGTTCTCCCAGAGAGCCAATCGTTTTTCGGGTGAGAGGACGCAACCCATGTTTCTGCACGGCGGCTTCGACTTGCTCCTCGGGCATGATGGCCATCATGGCTTTGCCTACGGCGGTGCAGAAAGCCGGGTGCCTGCGTCCCACGGTGGAAGCCAGCCGAACGCTGCGGGCAGGCTCGACTTTATCCACGTAGACCACTTCGCCATTGTCATACACGCAAAGGTGAACGGTCTCATCAGTCTCGCGGACCAATCGTTCGAGAATAGGACGCGCACGCTCGCGAAGATCCAATTGCGAGACCGCCCTGGTGCCCAGCTCAAAGAGTTTCATTCCCAGCCGATAGGTGCCGGTTTTGGAATTCCTCTCAATCAGCTTGTGGCCTTCCAAAACCATGATCAGCCGGTGGGCCGTGCTCTTATGCAGATGCAGCAATGAGGAAACCTGCGCCAAGGTAAGATCTGGTCCTTCTTGAGAAAGCACCTGGAGGACAGCAAGCGCACGATCCAGCACCTGGATCTGGTAAGGCGACTTATTCTGACGTTTCGTTTTACGATGCGGTACGGTCATAAGAAGGAGAGTTTCACTCTTTAAAATCTTGAGGATACCTCTGGAACTTCATTTTAGCCCCCACCCGCCCAAATTCATAAATGATTCTTATTAAAAGAATTGTTCAGGTTGCCTCGTTTCAGTACTCAAAATGAGACGGGGAAAGCCTGGGGGCTATAAAAGCATCCACCGTTAATTAACGTTAAACACGGGTTAAATCAGTGAGCAGCAGCCTGTAATTCCGGCCGGTAGGCTTGGTTGCCGAGGCTGGGGTTATCGGGGTCACCGGTCAGATAAAAAGCGGCCCAGTAATAAGGATGTGAGCTTCTGGGGTCTTTGCGCACCGACTCCATGGCGCGGCGCAGAGCCTCATCTTTTGCGTCGCCATTGCGTAGATTACGGTGAAAGGCAACCATGAGAGTGAGTGTGCTCTGGTCGTCGGCGGTCCACAAGCTGGAGACAACCGAGCGCGCGCCAGCATACTGCAGCGCCCGGGTGAGGCCAATCAAGCCCTCGCCTGCGATGGCCTGTCCGCGTCCGGTGTCGCAGGCAGAGAGCACAACTAACTCGGCCTTGAGTTTGAGCTGGCTGTAGATTTCCCATGCCTGCAAGACACTATCGTTATCGGTGCCGCCATTCTCGTCATGTTTCTCGGAAGTAGCCAGCAGCAGGCCGGATGACATTGCACGCCTGGGGTCGGTGCAGCCGTGAGTGGCAAGGTGAATCACGTCGGCGGTGTCAATGCGCTCTCGCAGCGCAGCTTCGGTGGCTTCTTTTCCGAGCAGCGGAGCGCTGCCGTACAGGGCCGCCACCTTGACGGCCTCTACACCGGTTCCTGGCAAGGGTGGAGGCGGCAGGCGCTCTCCAAAACAAATATAACTTCGCGTGCGCCGAAGACTGCTCTCGGAGGCTGGGTCAACCACGAAGAGCGGATTGCCCACCACAAGCGCGGCGGTCTTGTGACCCTGGACCAACTGTGGAGCATCATGCCGGGATTGCGCAAAAAGGGTCAACGATTGCGCATACGTGATGGCTTTTTCAGCGCCAAGGTAGACGGGAGCGCCCTCGGAATTTGTCACCAGAGCGGCAAATGGGACTTCCCAAAGTGGACCGTCAGGGGAAACGATCAGCCGCGCGGCGGAATGCAGAACCGGCCGCGCTTCCGCAGGGAAAAGTGTCGCAAACAGGGTACGACCGGCCAGGGTGGCATCTTCAATATTGTTAGGCTGAGCGATGTCTTGCCGGAATTTATTCACCAGGTTGCGCAGTTGGCTGCGCGGGAGCGTCAACTTGTACGCTGAAAGCGGAGATGGGCAATCGCAGCCTGGGCGCAGAAGAAAGAGAACGGTCTGCTTGTCACCGCTGTGAAAGGCCGCGAATACGGCCCCCGCAGGGACTTCTTTTTGGGCTTGCTCGAAGGTGAGCGGCGGAGTAAAGGTGCGAGGAGCGTTTTTCTTGATTTCAGCCCAGAGCTCATCTGCTTTCATACGCGCCTGAGTGTAGACGGACTCGGCTTCATCCAGATTTTTGACGGCAGTCCGCAAACTGTTTTGGGCACGATTGATGGCGCCAGCGCCGGCTTTTTCTTTCCGCCTGGCTGCCAATTCTTCGTTGGCATGCAACTCATCGGCACTGGCCTGGGAAAGCTGTTTCTCGCTTTGGTCGCGGGCAGCCACCGCGGATTCGTATTCGTTCCAGCGGGTGCTGTCTGCAATATTGGTGAGAACGTGGCGCTCCATCAGCAGTTCCTGCAGGGCTTGCGCGCGGCTTTGTTCCATGGTGGCGAAGGCGAGGCCGGTTTTTCCAATTGCGAGCTGGCGCAAGATGAGATTATTTGCGTAGCGCGCCGCGGTTTTGTCGAAAGCCTGGCGCGCTTCGTCTCCCGTAATGACGGCTGCTTGATTGCTAGCCAACTCCCACGCCTGGCGCGCGAGTTGCTCCGCTCTTTCCTGGTCTCCTTCTTTCGCGGTCGTCACCGACAAGTCATAGAGACTGATGGCAGCCGAGAGGGAATTTGGCGCTAGTTTTTCCTTCAGCACAAATCCGTGCTGATAATATTGCGAGGCTTTGCTCAAGTCTCCCTGCTTGATCGCCGTATCGCCCAGAAGACCCAGGTTGTGGGCCACGGTGACAGAATCCGGCGACACCTTTTGGTTGATCGCCAATGCCTGCTGGTGATACTCCTCGGCTTTTGCCAGGTCGCCTCGTTTGGAGGCCAGACTTCCTAAACTATTCAGACTGGCGGCAACCGAAAGCGAAT
>QIAW01000222.1 GCA_003225655.1 Acidobacteriota bacterium | reverse complement strand
CTGCCCGGTTTCACTCTCCGCTTTGTAGTCCGCCAGCTTCAGCTCGGTAGGTTTGATCTTCTCATCCAGCGTAAATGGCTGCGCCTGCGATGGCTGCGCAAGAAATGCCGCCGCTGCAAGAACAACGCCAACCGTGAAGCTGTATACAATTCGTCTCATATCGTCTCCCGCGGAATCTTTTGATCTTCGAAACTTGCTTTTGACTATCGAAGTTTACCAGCAACCCTTCCGCGCCAGCCCATTTCACACCAGCCCACGCAGGGGAGCCCCACAGGCCCGCCTTCCGGCTGATTTCGCTTCCGGGGCATATCTCACGGGTATTCAGTCCGCCGGAAAACTCCACTCCACGCCGGCGAGGCGTTCGTGGTCAAACCAGAGCAGCGCGCTGAAGGTGTGCTCGATATTGTAGTAGCGCCGGGCGAAGGCGCCACCCGGACCTTTCTCGTTCTCCGCTCCCGCGCCCAGGGCGCTGTACATGTCGTCGAGCGAGCTGTGGCCGATCTGCAACCCAGCCGGCAGCTTGCGATCGGCGGCGGTAAGGGTAATGCGTTCAATCAGCACCGGGCCGGTTGCCGGCACATAGGCCTCCACTTCCACGCCCTTGCCGTCGTTGAGAACGACGATGCGGTCGGTTTGTCCGGGAACGTGCAGGTTCTGGACCTGGCGGCTGCTTTTTGTCTTCGCATGCAGCCGGAGCTGTAACTGCGCCAGTGTGAACGGCCGGGAGGTGAGGCCGATGTTCTGCTCGATGAAGCGCTGGATAGCGTCATCCGGCGAACCCTTGGCGCCGGCAACAAGCCGCGGCGGCGCCCATGCCAAACTCAACCATGTGATCAGCACTGCCAGAGAAATTGTCCTTTTCATGGGATCTGTCTCCTCAATATCTCAAATCTATGGAGTGAAGGTACTCCTGAATTATAACGGGAGCTGGAACTAACCTGTCCCGCCTTGCCCGGCGTGCCGGGGGCTTGCCGTGGAGAGCTTGTAGCATTTGCATATCCACGTTTATCGGCATTCATCAGCGGCGAAAAGCCTGCTTTGCAGATTTTTAGCTTGGAATCCACAGCGCGGATTTGGCAACCCGGAGGCCTCCTGCTAGATTGAGGCTGTGCACCCGACGCCGCTTCAGCAAAACGTCACCCGCTACGCCGATGCGATTGAGGCCGAGATGCGCAAGATCGGCTTCTGGCAAAGCGAGCCCCTGAAGCCCGAGCAACTGGACTTTACCCAGGCCTTTGCCATGGACACCATGAGCTACGCGCAGTGGCTGCAGTTCATCTTTCTGCCACGCGTGCGTGAAGCGGTCGCCGCTAACCAGTTCCCGTCGGGCAGCAGCGTCGGCGCGCAGGCTGTCCGCGAGTTCGATGGCGCTCCCGATGCAGACCGCCTGGTCACGCTGCTCTCGGAATTCGACGCGCTCTTTGATTGAAGCATTCAGCGATCAGTACTCAGCAATCAGCCAAAACCAGGCACAGCAAAAACATATCGCTGATTTCACAGATTACGCGGATTTGCAGAAGTTACGTTCTCAGCTTGCAGGATGCTTTTCTGAGTACTGAGTACTGAGTACTGTTTTAGAGAGTCGGTGGCCCGCGGCAAGCGGCTGCGGTATCATGTTCGCCTTGACTTCAGGAGCCGTGTCCAATGATCCGCAAGAGCACTCTTGTTCTCGCAGTCCTGTTTCTTACCTCACTCTGCTTCAGCCAAACCCAAACTAAAAAGCGTTCATCCCATCCGCAAGCTTCGCCGCCAGAGACGGCAAAGGCAGCAGCGGGCGCGATTGATGAAAAGCTGTTCGGCGCCATGCGCTGGCGGCAGGTGGGGCCGTTTCGCGGAGGCCGCGTGCTGGCGGTCACCGGAGTGCCCGGCGAACCCAACGTGTTTTATTTCGGCGCGGCCGCGGGTGGAGTATGGAAGTCGACCGACGCCGGCGCAAACTGGGCCCCCATCTTCGACAAAGAACAGATTGCCTCGATTGGCAGCATCGCGGTCTCGCCCTCCGATCACAACGTCATTTATGTGGGCACGGGGGAAGCATGCATCCGTGGCAACATCTCTTACGGCAATGGCGTATACAAGTCGCTGGATGGCGGCAAGACCTGGAAGAACATCGGCTTAAAAGATACGCAGCACATTGGCAAGGTAGTGGTTGACCCCAGGAACCCCAACATTGTTTTTGTCGCC
>QIAW01000221.1 GCA_003225655.1 Acidobacteriota bacterium | reverse complement strand
CCACGCTTTTGGCAATGCGCGCTTCAGCGTGGGCGCGCGGACGCCTGTCAACTGGCCTGTCGCTGTGGCTCCATGCTTCTCGGTCCCCGTTAGCTGGTCGCCATTTACGGTCAGCTCCCACGTGGTCTCGGGCTGACTCGCAGATGCGGGAAAAAGAGTGAGGGTGAGATGCGATCCATCAGCCTTCACGCCGCTCGCCGGACGCACGCTCCCGCTGCGAGGTTGTATGCGCACTTCAGGCTTTGAATCTTTCTCCGCAAACTCCATCCAGTCGGGATATGTAGCGTCAGGTTTTGTAACGTTGATGTCCCATCGGCCGGAGAACGGGTTAGTTGCGGCCTGCGGTTGCTTTAAAGGAAATAACTTGATGTTGCGGAAAAACACTTCCGCGCCTTCGGATTGGAATAGGATCTTGCCGCTCGATGGAAATGCTTCTGAACCTTCGTTCGCGAGTTTCCCGTTGACGAATTGCCTGACGTGATCTCCTTGTACCACCAGCTCCAGCAGGTTCCATTGGCCGTGAGGTTTTTCCACCTCGCCTACGGGATCGCGATACCCAGCCACGTTCTGGGAAGGTCCTTTGCCAATGCGGTCGATCTTGGCGGCCTTACCTTCGGGACCGGTTGTCCTCGTGCCATTTGCCGTCAGGGCGGCCCCATCGGTCAGCCAAAAATCTCCGGTGCCGCCTTCGAGGATCTGGAACTCGATGGAGGTCGGCCAAACTTTCTGCGGACCGCGAACGTTGTACAGAATTCCGCTGTCGCGGGCTTTGCCCTGGCGCGGTGCGTAGGTGCCCTCTCCCCATTTGAATTCCGCGCGAAGATAGTAGTTGGCGAATTCCTGCTTCGTGATGATATAGCCGAACTCTTTGCCTGAGATATGAATGATTCCCCTCTCAACCCGGAAGACCTGGTCTGGATCGTTGTTCAATCCGTGGGATTTCAGGAAGATATCGAAGTTATTGAGATCGTGTCCGTTGAACAAAACTATGGGCGCGCCATGATCAGGGATATCCGCCCCTGCGGCAGATGACACTGTGGTCAAAGCCAGAGCCAGGGCGCCCAGCGCTCGAGCAAAGCAGACTGAAATTTGCATGAGCAGAAAGATATCACGGCCTGGACTGAAGAACCCGGCGCTGGTGTTGAGAAAACTTCTTGGGACCCTGTGACGTTAAAACCGATACTGTATCGCAATGCCCGTTTGAAGGTTGTGACGGGTCACCCCTTCAATGTCAACATCTTGGGGAAACCTTGAATTGTAGAAGGCCATGGTGTCTCCCACGTCGGTGCGAATGGCCCAGTGCCTGGTCAGATAGAACTCAAACACCAGGCCCAAGTCGAATGCCGGTCGCCTCACATATCGCTCACGACGATTCAACGCTGAGCCTGGATCGGACGGCACTACCAGTGGCTGTGTGCGGACGAATTGCACGAAACTGAGGTAACCCGGCCGTGCTTTGGCGAATAGTCCGACGTGGCGGAAGCGATACCCCGACTTGACCCCAACGAATACCTCGCCTATATCTCGGCCGTTGGGATGGTTCCTTCGGTTCTCTCCGGAATCGGTAATAATATCATTAGCTTCGATTTCGACGGAGAGACGAGGATGGGGATTGAACACGGCCCTCGCACCAAAACCAGGGGAAGTATTCCCTGAGGCCTTGAGCATGGGGATCATGAAGCCCAACTCAAAGATAGGCAGATCATTCCTCTCAGGAACATCTGCGCGGGTGCTGCCCTGGGCGCAGCACAGACTGGCCGTCAGCAGCAACAACGCGGTGATGATAATGATCTGGCGGCGATTTCCATCGCTTTTCGTAAGATGACTCATTTCGGCTCCTCGCAAAACCTTTGTGAATTTATCGAGCCGAGCATGGGTCTACAAGCGGCAAAGCATGGCAAAGCGCGACATTGGGAAGCAAATTGGATTACGCGCCGATCCAATATCTTCCGGCTGAGGACCTAATCCTAACCAGAAATCTCAGCGCCCTCCGCCCTCCGCGGTTGGGTCTGGCTGATTGCTGAGTACTTTTCTCTGCATCCTGCAGGCGCTTGCCAACGTCTATACAATACTTGCAGGGCACATGGCCAACATGCACGAAGAAGAGGCACTCGGAAAAGCGTATGACAGCCGGCTGATGAAGCGGCTGCTCACCTATTTACGCCCTTACAAGTGGCAGGTGGCCATTGCGCTGGTGACGATTGTGCTCAAGGCCAGCGCCGATGTCCTTGGTCCGCTGCTCACCATCATTGCGGTTGACAAGTATCTGGCGCCCAAGGGCAGCGGGCATTACCTGCTGGACCGCTGGCTCAGTCCCAGCCCGCTGATCGGCATTGCCCAGATTGGCGCGCTTTACGTCTTCCTGCTCTGCTTCAGCTTCTTTCTGGAATTCGCGCAAACCTACTACATGCAATGGACGGGGCAAAAGGTCATGTTCGACCTGCGCAGCCAGATCTTCCGTCATCTGCAGCAGATGCACGTAGGTTTTTTCGATAAGAACCCGGTAGGACGCCTGGTCACGCGCGTGACCACCGACGTGGACGCGCTCAATGAAATGTTCACCGCCGGCGTGGTCTCGATCATCGAAGACATTTTTGTGCTGGCCTACATCGTCGCCATCATGCTGCGCATGAAGTGGTGGCTGGCGCTGATTACTCTCGCGGTGCTGCCGCTGATCTTCTGGGCGACCATGATGTTCCGCCGTTCGGTGCGCGAATCCTACCGGCGCATTCGTACCGCCATTGCGCGCATCAACGCCTTCATGCAGGAACACGTGAGCGGCATCGTGGTGCTGCAGTTGTTCAACCGTGAGAAGCGCGCCTACGACCGCTTTGTCAAAATCAATGCCGCCCACATGGATGCTTTCAAGGACGCCATCATGGCGCATGCCATCTACTATCCGGTGGTAGAAATTCTGTCGGCGCTGGCCATTGCCGCGATCATCTGGTTCGGTGGCGGCGGTGTCGTCCGCGGCGCCGTGACCCTGGGAATACTTACCGGCTTCATACAATACGCGCAGCGCTTCTTCCGGCCCATTCAGGACCTCAGCGAAAAATACAACATCCTGCAGGGCGCCATGGCTTCGAGCGAACGCATCTTCAAGCTGCTGGATACGCCTTCGGAGGTCATCTCGCCGGCCGCCCCCAAAAAGTCTGAAGGCCGCGGACGCATTGAATTCGATCATGTGTGGTTTGCTTACAGGAACGTACCCCTGAAGGAAGCAGAAAGCAATGTGCCCGCCGCGCCATCAATCACGCATGAATCAGCGCATGAAGTAAAGCCCGGCGAGCCTGACTGGGTGCTCGGCGACGTTTCTTTCACCATCGAGCCCGGAGAGACGGTAGCCATCGTTGGACACACCGGCGCGGGCAAGACCACGATCCTTTCCCTGCTGCTGCGCTTTTATGACGTGCAGCAGGGAGCGATCCGCATCGATGGTGTGGACATACGCGAAATGGATTTGGACGAATTGCGGCGCAACTTCGGCATGGTATTGCAGGACCCTTTCCTGTTCACGGGAACGATTGAGCAGAATATCCGGCTGGGCAGCCAATGGATTCAGCAGGAAGCCGTGGAGCAGGCGGCGGAAGAGGTCAACGTGGCCGATTTCATCCGTAAACTGCCCGCCGGCTTCCAGGAGCCGGTGCGGGAGCGCGGAACCACGCTTTCCACTGGACAAAAACAGCTCATCTCGTTTGCTCGGGCGCTGGCGCACGATCCGCGGGTGCTGATCCTCGATGAAGCTACCTCGAGTGTTGATACCGAGACGGAGTTCCGCGTACGCGATGCCCTGAGCCGTATGATCGGTGCCCAGGGACGCACCTCGCTCATCGTCGCCCACCGGCTCTCTACCATCCAGCGCGCCGATAAAATTATCGTCATGCACAAGGGCCGTGTGCGAGAAATTGGGAACCATCAGCAACTGCTCTCTCGCCGCGGAATCTATTGGAAGCTCTATCAGTTGCAATACAAAGACCAGGAAATCCCGCTGCCCGCCCCTGGCGACGGCGCAGAACGGCTGGTCGGGGCAGACGACTGACGCCACAGCCGGGGACAGATGTGTTACCGAATCATCGTACTCTGACATATCTGGAACCGCCGTTCGTACCTTTTGCAAAACCTCTTTAATCAGTACACTCGATCTGCACAATACAAATGAAGATCCTCATCTCAGCAGGAGAGGCGTCGGGCGATTTGTACGGGGCACAGCTCATTGTTGCCCTGCGCCGCCGCGCCCGCAAAGAAGATGAGCCGCTCGAATTCCTGGGCGTGGGTGGCGAGTCGATGCGCGCCGCCGGCTGCGAGATCGTTGTCGAATCCCGGCACCTGGCGGTCGTGGGCATGACGGAAATCATCGGACAGCTTCCGAAAATCTATTCGGAATTTCGCAAGCTGCTGCGCGCTGTCGATCAGGCCGCGCAAAAACCCAATGTTGCCATCGTCATCGATTCCCCAGCCTTCAACTTTCGCGTGGCCCGTGCGATGCATGCGCGCGGTATTCCGGTTACCTACTTTGTGGCCCCGCAGCTCTGGGCGTGGCGCGAGTATCGCGTCAAACGCATGCAAAAGTGGATCAAGAAGGTGCTTTGCATCTTCCCGTTTGAAAAGGCTTTTTACCGTAAATACAAGGTCGACGCCGAGTACGTTGGGCATCCTCTGGCCGATCTGCCAAGGCCGCAGATTTCTCGCGAAGAGTACGCGCAGCAAAACGTGCTCGATGCTTCGCGCACCTGGGTCGCTTTGCTTCCCGGCAGCCGGCGCAAAGAAGTGAAGGCTCACCTCTCTCAAATCATGGAAGCCGCCGCGCTCCTGGCGACTGACAACGCAACGTATCAATTTCTATTTCCGGTCGCCTCGAGCCTCGACGTGGCCTGGTTCCAAAACATGATGAAGCAAGTTGAATTGACCCGTGGCATCCCCGAGACAGCGCTGGCCAGCATGGTTCCGGTAAGAAATGCCGCACCGGCCCTATTGCACTCTCGCGCCGCTGTGGTCACCAGCGGAACGGCAACGGTTGAGGCAGCTCTGATGGGAGTACCCTTTATCGCGGTGTATCGGCTCTCAGCGCTCACGTTCTTTGCCGCAAAGCGGCTGGTCAAGGTCCCGCATGTGGCTATGCCCAACCTGATCGCCGGACGCCAGATTATTCCCGAGTTGCTGCAAAACGACTTTACTCCTGAGAGTATGGTCAAACATTTGCAACAGATTGTTCCCGATGGAGAGCCACGGCAGCAGATGCTGGCCGGATTGGCCGAGGTTCAGGCCACCTTGCACCGCGAAGGCGAACGGCCTGCCGTAGAGCGTGCCGCCGACGCCATTATGAAAAGCCTTTGAGGCGTGTGGGCAAGATCCCCGGCGCTACTTCAAACCATTTACATAACATCAGATTGCTTTGCATCTTTTCGTGTAAAATTTTCATCATACGTTACACGTATCTCTGGAGAGTTCCTCATATGCAGCACGCGCCACGGCCCTTGGGACGCAGCGTCATATTTGTGCTTATCTTCGTCCTTCTTGCGACGGCTTTTGCCGCCGAAAAACCACGCCTGCGGGTAGACGACTACGTCATCAATGCTTCCATCGCGCCCAGATCGCATCATCTGCACGCGGTGACGCGCGTGAAGTTCACCGCACTGGACGATATCAACAGCGCCGTCTTCGAACTACACAACGCCTTGCGGCTCAATCACGTGACCGGTCCCGCAGGCGAGAAGATGCAATTTGAACGCATCAGCCAGGACAACGCCGTGCGCGTTATTCTGCCCAAGACCGTCCCCAAAGACGAGAGCACGACCCTGACTTTTGATTATGACGGTGCTCTCAGCTCTGTCGATGATAGTCCGGTGGAAGGATTGAAGCTGGCCTATATTGGCGAGGAGATCAGCTATCTGATGTATCCGGGCCGCTGGTTTCCCGTGAACGGATACGGCGCCAACCGCTTTACCGCCCAGATGAACGTCTCCGTCCCCGCGGGATACACCGTTATCGGCAGCGGACGAACCACGCCTGCAGCCCCCTCTTCCATCACGGTTGAGGAGCCCGCTGCCGAGGAAGCAGCGCCCGCGAATACTTCTGACCAAGAGAAAGCGCCGGTTCTGCACCGTCGCACCCCAGCCCCGGCGAACGAGGGGACCACCCAGCCGCGATCCGCCAGGACGCGCAAAACGACCACTGCTCCGCCACCGGCTGCTATGCGCTCGCTGGCTGCGGCGGGAAGCACGGTATTCAGCTTTTCCTGGCAGAAGCCCAGCTTTCCGGGCACGCTCATTATCGGAAAGTTTCAGGAGACCGCCAGCCAGTTAAACGGCGCCAACATTCACGTCTTCTTTCCCGCAAACCATGCGGGATTTGCCACCGCCTATGCGGAAACATCAGGCAAGGAATTCTCCTATTTCTCCTCTCTGTATGGCGCTGCGCCTTCCTCAACGTTGAACATCGTTGAGCTGCCGGATGACACGGTTCCCTACACTTGGGCGCCGGAAGTTGCTGCCATCGCCGGCCGGGCCGTCAGCGCCAAGGTGGATTACCGGCTCCTGGCGAATGCGATTGCGCACCAGTGGTGGGGCGTAAG
>QIAW01000220.1:10879-12367 GCA_003225655.1 Acidobacteriota bacterium | reverse complement strand
CCATAGTCTCGTTCGCTGCATTCACGCTGTTGCTGCTTTCCAGTCTGGCGATTGCGCAAAAGAACCCAAACCCTGAAGTTCCGCCGCGGCCTTCCGCCACAAGAAATCAAGAACTTAGCGGGAATAACACCGGATTGAGACGAAGTGGTACAGATGTTCTATTCACGCAGGTTGCACAGGTGCAACTGCCCGGAATTATCAGGAAGTTGAGGGAAGGTCGGCTTCATTTCGGGGTGGAGATTAGAACTATTTCTTGACGGACAGAAGAGTATCACCAGCATCAGCATGACCTACCAGCAAATGCACAGAACCTCTCATTGGCGCTGAGCACTTTACGCCTCCATACGTCTGGATCACAATTCTGGCAATTTGAACGGCATCAGGTGAGAAATAGCAGAAATAGTTCTTGAGATCTTCGTTGCGGTTTCCGAACATTGCTGCATTCTTTGACGCTACATTGGCCGTAAACAAGAACCGAAAGGCTTCTTGAAGAGACTTAACTTTACCGTTCACTCCAGCCTCAGTAAACGGTAGTGTCACTTTATACCAAGATTCCATGGATAACCCATATTATACGCCGAGTTACGAATCATTCCTGGAGACTCAATCAGCCGTGGCGCAACGTTCAATTAGCAAGGTGCATCTCACTTACGTTCTGTATATCTGTTTCCAGGAAAAGAGAACTCTTGTCACAAACAATGGTGTTTCAGGGATGGCCTCAACCGAAGGCTGTTTGGCAAAGAAAAAAAGCCTCGTTCGACCTAAACACAACTCAGCCGGCTGCCATGACGGAAGCCGAGATTATTGGAAAAGCACAGGCGGGCGATGTGCATTCCTTTGAAGCACTCTATGACCGCCATAAGCGTCGCATTTTTTCTTTGTGCCTGCGTATGACCCGCAACTATGCCCAGGCGGAAGATCTCACACAAGAAGCGTTCTTGCAGCTACATCGTAAGATTGCATCTTTTCGTGGCGAATCAGCATTCTCGACCTGGCTGCACCGTCTTTCGCTGAACATCGTGCTGATGCATCTGCGAAAGAAAGGTTTGCCGGAGGTCTCACTGGAAGAAGTTTTGGAACCGCAACAAGACGACAGTCCTAGAAAAGAGATTGCGACCAAAGACAATACTCTTCATGGTTCAATTGATCGTATGGTTTTAGAGAAAGCCCTGGAGGATCTTCCACCTGGGTATAGAATCATCTTCATACTTCACGACATAGAAGGATACGAGCACAATGAGATTGGGGAAATACTAGGGTGCTCGATTGGAAACAGCAAGTCTCAATTACACAAGGCAAGGATGAAGTTGCGTACTTTGCTGCCGCTCCGCTGTCCTCTATAGTTCCTAAACCCGTACGGTGGTACAGGCCAATTCGATTCCCCTCTTATCGTTGTGATGTCGCGACCTGGGTCTTTGTCTCTCACCGGCCAGAGGGACTCCATGATCCAGCCTCTTGAGTGTGGGATCTTGGAGTTAGAAGAGCTTG
>QIAW01000220.1:0-10839 GCA_003225655.1 Acidobacteriota bacterium | reverse complement strand
CTTGGTGGGCAGTGCAGGACTCGAACCTGCGACCTCCTGCTTGTAAGGCAGGCGCTCTAACCAACTGAGCTAACTGCCCAAGGTATGCGAGAAAAAAGACATGCGCGGAAAAGTTCCGTTCAGCCAGTATAAGCGCAGACCTTGGGCTGGTCAAAAATGCCAGGCCCCAAGCTCAACAGGAAAGACTGCGGATGAAATCAAACCTTAGGGCCTGCTCCATACGAACAGTGACAGAGATCAAAATGCCGGATTGCTGTTAAACGTGTTGAAGAAGTAGGTAAGCGTTGTTCCTTTGTCGCCGCCCATAACCGTAACTTTGTTTTCTACCGTCTTCAGCGCGCTGGGTGGCGAAAAGTGCAAAAAAGCGATCCGCTTGAATTGAAAACTACTTCCGTTGCGTTTCACGAATACGCTCAGATTCCCTACATTGGTCGCCTCGTCAACTTCACCGCTTCCCACAGTGCCCGAGGCTGCCGTCGGCCCCAGGAGCAGTTGCAAAAGCGCCTCCCGGCTGGAGCCTGTGGCGGGCATTTGGACTGTGTATTTGATTACCGCTTGCAGGGTTTCGCCCCCGGCGGCCCTCCACATTCCCATGAACTTGAGCTCCGGATCGGTGGACGTCGGGGAAAATAACACTACCTGGACATTCTTCGCCGAAACGCCGGGCGTGGTTGCCTGGTAGCTGAAATTGGCAAATGTAACTCCGTCAAAGGTGCAGCCCGTTGTCCCCAGGGCGATATAGTCCTGCAGGGTGCCGGAAACGCAAGGTTGCGAAGCAAATGAGAACAAAGGGAGCAGCAGCACGCATAGCGTCAACAACATGGTCCTTACTTTCATTTTCCATAACCTCCTCGGAATAGCAGACTTACCTCGACCCACAAGGCCGGCATCTTATACCATGGCGCCAGCGCTCAATGCTTGTGGATTCGTCATTGGCAACGAAGTTTATTTTTTTGACTTTACAAACAAATTCCTCAAGTGCAGGCATCTTTTTACCTATGGGCGGAAACAAAGCTAAGCAGCATGCCATTCTGGGCCGTGCGCGCTCTATTCTTACCGGGTGGCCCCGGAATTGCCTTCTGATTCCACATGGAGGACCAATGAAAGCAATCCTTTTCGTGGACGACCACGAGGTATTGGCCCGTCTAAGTTGCGAAATTCTGGAGATGCAGGGATATCGTGCCGTCTCGGCTTATAACGCCTCCGATGCGCTGGAAAAATTTGACCAGGAAAATTTTGACATCCTGGTCACTGACTTCCGCATGGAAGGCATGAACGGCGTGGAGTTGGCCAGAAAGATGCATGCCAAGAGCCCGCAGATTCCCGTCATCATCGTCACCGGATATGGCCCGGTCGATGGCGGCCGCGACGTGTCCGCATGTTTGCAGAAAGAGGACATGTTCCCCGCCCTGCTGGAAAAAATCAAGCTCTTTCTGGGAGAAAGCTCCTCACCACCCAAGGTGGAAGTTGTGAAAAAAAGAAGGCCGGAAAGCATTTCGCGGGAAGCGCGCTAGCCGCTCATGCAAAGGCTTCAATGGCTTTTTGTTCGCCCTCGTAGACCTCGAAAACCGTGGAGAGTTTTGTAATTTGCAGGATGTCGCCCACTCGCTGGGTTAGGTTGGCAAGCTTGATATCTCCCCCGCAGGAACGCGCGGAGGTATACAACGCAACCAGAATGCCCAGACCGCCGCTGTCGATGTAGCTCACCCCGCCGAGATTTAAGACAATTTTCTTCGATTGCGCCAAATGGTTTTTGACCTGGTCGCGCAATTGCGATGACTCTTCGCCAAACACAATCCTGCCGTTGCACAGGATGACTGTGATTCCGTCCTGATCGCGCGTCGTAATCTTAAGCGCCACAGAATGCTCCTCCTTCAATCGTCAATCTTGGCAGACTAACGCGTCTATTGTGGAATTGCAAGCTGATGGCATCACATGATTGACTTGCTTGATTTTTCGTAGGTGAGCAATCCCCGGCTGTCATCCTGGAATGTATGTTCCTTGCACTTGACAGCTTAAGGTCAAACTTCATCGTCAGGTCTTTCTTCAAGAATGCTATAAAGCTCGCCGCCTGCGTGTTCGGCTCGCACCGGCCGCCAACAGCGAACTCCTTGCAGCAGTTCGATGTATATGGTTGCAGTCTTATTCATCCTGCCGTTGTGACGGTTTGCTCACGGCTGCAGCCGTAAGGAATAGAAACGGCATCTCTGAAATTCTTCTAAAAGGTTTACCATTTACGAAACAGTGTTTGTCGCGAAAGTACATGTACCGATAACTAGTTGACGGGGCCGCGTTTTAATTGCAATATTCGGCCACACAAAATGACTGAAAAAACTGGGATACCCTCCCCCCAACGAAACAAAGCTTTATTCCAGTTGTATATCTGCTATTGCACGGCTTCAATATTAGGTTACAACTTCTCATAACAGCGATTTCATTTCGTCCTGCCCCCCTCGTATCCCAGTTTTTCTTTTGCCGCGGCCTGGGCAGCCGCCAGGCGCGCGGTGAGCACGCGGAAGGGCGAGCAGGAAACATAGTCCAGTCCGACGGAATAGAAGAACTCAATGGAAGAGGGCTCACCGCCATGCTCTCCGCAGACTCCGACTTTGAGTGTTGGCTTCGCCTGGCGTCCCAGTTCCGTGGCCATGCGAACCAGCCGGCCCACTCCCTTGCGGTCCAGGGCGCCGAATGGGTCTTGCTTGACGCTGCCCCGCTCCACATACGAAGGCAGAAAGCGGTTGATATCATCGCGTGAGAAGCCGTACGTAAGTTGCGTGAGGTCGTTGGTGCCAAAAGAGAAGAACTCGGCCACGCCGGCGATATCGTCGGCGATCAGGGCGGCGCGAGGCAGCTCGATCATGCAGCCCACCATATAAGGAACGCGCAGTTTTTCCGCCTTAAATACCTCTTCGGCCACCTGCTGCACAATCTTTTTTTGATTTGCCATTTCTTTAGGGCCGCCGATCAGCGGAATCATGACCTCCGGTGAAACCCTGATCTTCTCCTTGGCGACCGCGACCGCCGCCTCAAAGATAGCGCGCGCCTGCATCTCGGAAATCTCAGGATAGGTAATGCCCAGGCGGCAGCCGCGATGTCCCATCATAGGATTGAACTCATGCAGTTCCTCCACCCGCGCCAGCAGATTGCGGCGCTCGGCGAGCTTCGGCGAACGCGGGTTGGTTTTCTCGAGTAGCGCCACCTCGACCATGAGGTCTTCGCGGCGGGGCAGGAATTCATGCAGCGGGGGATCGAGCAGGCGAATCGTAACTGGTAACCCAGCCATGGCGCGAAAGATGCCGACAAAGTCGCTGCGCTGCATGGGCAGCAGTTTGCGCAGGGCCTTGCGCCGCTCGGCTTCGCTGGTCGCCAGGATCATGGCCCGCATGTGGGCAATGCGGTCCTCGGCAAAGAACATGTGCTCCGTGCGGCAGAGACCGATGCCTTCGGCGCCAAAGGCGAGCGCTTGGACGGCATCGCGTGGAATATCGGCATTGGCGCGAACTTTCATGGTGCGGAAAGGCTCTGCCCACGACAAAAATTCTTTGAGTTCAGGATCGTCAGGTGACGCCGGCACGGTATTCAACTTACCTTTGAGCACACGGCCGGTGGAGCCGTCGAGCGAGATCCAATCGCCTTCTCGCAGGACATGGTTGCGCACGCGGATCTCACGCAGCTTTTCATCCACATGAATTTCGCCCGCGCCTGCTACGCAGCATTTCCCCATGCCTCGGGTCACCACCGCCGCGTGGCTGGTCATGCCTCCGCGCGAGGTGAGGATCCCGGCCGCGACTTCCATCCCATGAATATCTTCCGGCGTGGTCTCACTGCGCACCAGGATCACCGATGATTTTTTGCTGCCGTTCACCTTCTTCACGGCATCATCGGCGGTAAAGATAATTTGCCCGACGGCGGCTCCCGGTGAGGCGGGAAGGCCTCGGGTGAGCTCGTGGACTTTGGCATCGGTTTCATCCAGCCGCGGCAGCAGGAACTCATAGAGCTGGTTGGGCTCAACCCGGAAGATGGCTTCTTCTTTTGTAATCAGGCCCTCTTCGACCATGTCGAGCGCAATGCGCACGGCGGCGCGTCCGGCGCGCTTGCCGTTGCGCGTCTGCAGCATGTAGAGCCTGCCTTCCATGACTGTGAACTCGAAATCCTGCATGTCACGGTAGTGTTTTTCCAGCCGCGAAGTAATCTCGCGTAATTGCTGGTAAATGCCCGGCATGGTGCGGTCCAATTCCGAAATGGGAAGCGGTGTGCGAATGCCGGCGACCACATCTTCGCCCTGCGCATTCATCAGATACTCGCCATAAAACTCTTTCGCGCCGGTGGAAGGATTGCGGGTAAAGCCCACGCCCGTGCCGCTGGTTTCACCCAGGTTGCCAAACACCATGCATTGCACGCTGGCGGCCGTACCCATGTCATCGGAAATCTGGTTCATGCGCCGGTAGTGCCGCGCGCGTTCGTTGTTCCAGGAACGGAAGACCGCGTCGCGCGCCATGCTGAGCTGCTCCAGCGGAGATTGAGGGAAGTCTTTGCCCGTATGCTGGCGAACAATTTTCTTGTACTCTTCGACAATCTGTTTCAATGCTTTGGTATCGAGATCGGTATCCAACTGGACGCCGCTGCGCTTTTTTTGTTGTTCAAAGGCATCGTCGAACTTACGCTTGGGAACCTCCAGCACGATATCGCCAAACATGTGAATGAGCCGCCGATACGAGTCGTAAGCAAAACGCGGATTGTTGCCGCGTCTCGCCAGCGCCTCCACGCTGCTGTCGTTCAGGCCCAGATTGAGGATGGTATCCATCATTCCCGGCATGGAAGCCTGCGCTCCGGAGCGTACGCTCACCAGCAATGGGTTGTCGCCGGCGCCCAGCTTGCGCCCTTCCATCGCCTCCAGACGCGACAGCGCTTCGCGCATCTGGCGGTCAACCTCTGGCGACAGCTTGCCGCCATTGCGCATATATTCGCGGCATGCTTCGGTCTGAATGGTAAAGCCCGGCGGCACCGGAAGGCCGGCATTGGTCATCTCAGCCAAGCCCGCGCCTTTGCCGCCCAGTTCGGCCTTCATGTCTTTGTTGCCGTCAGCTTTCCCGCCGCCGAAGAAATACACATAACGCCGGAGCGCCGGTGAGATTGGTTTTCTCAAGGGAATGGTCTTGCTAAAAGCACGACTGCTCATAAGGAGGACCCTCCTTGCATCCAGAGTAGGATGCAGGAATTCTTACTCTGGCGAGGGAGGGGCCCCAAAAGCCAATTCAAAATAAGAATGATTCAGAACATGAATTTGTTATTTTAAATATTGAAATGACAGTATTACTTCTTCTCAATCACGATCTCGGAGAAATCGGCAATGGTAGAAAAATCCGCCAGCAGCTTCTGCAGCAGAGCCAAGCGGTTGGCGCGTAAATCTCTGTTGCCCTCTACCATGACCATGACCTTATCGAAAAAGCTATCGAGGGCGGGACGTATCTTTGAAATCTCGGTCAGTGCCGAGCGATAATCACCCGCCTTGCGGTGGGTTTCAACCACGGTCGAGATCTGCGAAACCTGGTCGAGCAGAGAGCGCTCGGCATCTTCCTGCCGCAGCGCCCGAATCGGCTCCTCGCCAACGACAAATTTCGATTCCCTTGCCTGGCGCAGGATATTTTTTACACGCTTGAAGGAAACAGAAATCGCTTCAAAATCTTTGCTGTCGCGCACTCCCGCCAGCGCCTCCACTCTGGCTAACGCATCAACCAGATCATCCTGTCCGGCGGCAAGCACGGCGTTCACCAAGTCATAGGCAAAGCCGCGCACGTCTCGCAGATAAAACTCCAGCCGCTCATGCAGGAAGGCACGGAGCGCGTCTTCATGCTCGCCGGGCGCGAACTTCTTGGCCGCTTCAGAGCCCTTATAGGTCACGCGCGAATCGGCGAAGAGCTGGTTCAGGTTGATCCTAAGCTTGTGGCCGGCAATCGTTTTTACGATGCCATTGGCCTGCCGCCGCAGCGGAAACGGATCTTTGGATCCCGTTGGCTGCAAACCCAAGGCAAACATTCCTCCAATGGTGTCGGCCTTGTCGGCAATGGAAAGCACCGCGCCCTCCAGCGTTCGCGGGACAGAATCTTCCATGGAGTGTGGCTTGTAATGATCGTAGATGGCATCCGCAACCGTCTGGCTGTGGTTCTGGTGTTTGGCGTATAAACCGCCCACGATGCCCTGCAACTCGGGAAATTCTTTGACTAATTCGGTGCTCAAGTCGGTCTTGCACAGCTCCGCCGCCTCATGAAGGGCAAAATCATCGACAACGCGTTTGCTGGCCTTTAGATAAGCCGCCTGCTTGCCAGCCAGACTCCGCACCCGCTGGCTTTTTTCGAAGTAGTTGCCCAGGTCTTTCTGGAAAGTGACATACTTCAGGCCCTCGACCCGCAGCTTGAGCGGGACCTTCTGGTCGCTATTCCAGAAGAAGCGCGCATCGTTGAAACGGGCGCGCAGCACGCGCTCGTTGCCATGGCGAATCAATCCTTCCGGGTCGCCCTCGGTGTTCAGCACGGTGAGAAAATGCGGCAGCAGCTTGCCCGTGGCGTCTTCAACAGCAAAATATTTCTGGTGGTCGCGCATCACTGTGACCAGGACTTGCTCAGGAAGCGATAGAAACTCGCGGTCAAAACCACCGAGAATCACCGATGGCCATTCCGTGAGGTTGGCCACGATATCGAGAAGCTCTTTGTCGTCGCGCCAGCGCGCGCCTGGCATGGTGTGCGTGGCGGCATCGAGGGCCTGGCGGACCTTCAGCTCGCGCTCGGTGCGGTGAACTATGACATGGGCTTTCTTCAGCGTGTCCTGGTAAGCGACCGCCCAGCCTATCTTGACTTCATCGACGAACAGTCTGTGACCGCGTGATTCATCTCCCGCTTTTATGCCGGCAAACTCTACGGGGATAATCTCGCCATCGAGCAACGCCACGATCCAGCGGATGGGACGCACAAAGCGTTCCGGCTTGCCCTCACGCCAATACATGTTCTTGGGCCAGTTGAGTGCGGCGATTTCCTTGGGCAACAGTTCGCTCAACACTTCTACCGCGCGGCGGCCCTGCTTATAGATTGTGGCGCCGAGATATTCACCTTTAGGATTGCTTATCTTCTCCAGCCGGGAGATTTCTATTCCAACTTTTTTCGCGAAGGCCTCTGCGGCGGGCGTAGGCTTTCCATTCTCGTATGCGACCTTCAAAGATGGCCCGATCACCCGCTCTTGCGTGTCCGGTTGTGATGCGCGAATGCCTCTTGCCAGGACCGTCAAACGGCGCGGCGTAGAAAAGGTTGGGACCGTCGCGGTGGCTGGGAAAAGACCATGGTCGCGCAGTAACTTGGCAATGCGTATCCCCAGGATGGTCTCTTGCTCATCGATCATCCGTGCCGGTATTTCTTCGCAGCCGATCTCGAACAGGAAATCAGCCATGTTGCACCCCCATTGCTGTTCCTGGACCCAGTTCTTTCCAGCGCAGCATCACGCCATAAACACACACTACCCCTAGAAGGAGTGCGACGGCTGAGAACAATACAAACCGCAGAGGCACCTGGTCAGGATGTTGGATCGCCCACCACGCCTGCGGTCCAACCAGGATGCCGCGCAATAAATAGAGCACACCAATGCCAAGCACAATCCATCTTGTCAGTGGCAGGCGACGGAACTGTCCTCCTGCTGAAAGGGCATAGAGCCCAAAGCCGAGGAAGATGACGGTCAATCCCGCGGTGATGAGGGCGGGTTTGGGATTGCCGGCTTCGGCCGCGCGCGCCATCTGCTCGCCGGCCCCAAAATAGCGATAACCACTGCCCTTCATAAAAATGATGATGACGTGCAGCACCGCAAACGCGATATTCCACCAACCCATGATCATCAGCAGCCGCTGGCCAGTTGTTATGGGACGAAGAGTCGAGTTCATGCCGGTGTCCCCACGGATGCTGGTGTACTTGCTTCCTCCGCCTGCTGCGCCAAGTAGGCTTTTGCCAATCCCACCGCCAGATTCCGTATGCGTGCAATCACGCCGACCCGTTCCGTCACGGAAATGGCCCCACGCGCATCCAGAATGTTGAACAGGTGTGAGCATTTCAGGCACAGGTCTAAAGCTGGTAAAGGTAATGGCGCCCGGGCATTTACCAGTTTCTCTGCATACAACACTCCAATGGGCTGAGTCTTGAAGACGAGCGGCCCAGCGTAAAGAGGAATTGTTTCCGAGGGATTCGACAAATCCGGCGCTGTGGAGAATTTCACCGTCTTCGCCCGTAAATCCAATGCCGCGTGCCGGGTGAGCTCTTTTCCAGGCTTCAGGTCATTCAGGATGCAAGAGCCGGATGGAATGTTAATCCGGTGGCCCTGATGGTCCTTGGTTACAAATCGGTCCCAATAGATCATTACGCTTTCTGGCTTTGGTACATAGCGAAGAGGGATGCTGATCAGGGACCAGCATTCGGCTTCGTATAATTCAAGATGCTTCCGTATCTTCTCCACATCGGCGGCTTCGAAGTTATAGACGGAAAACTGTAGCTCCTCCTCCAGGCGCACATCGCCATAGGTCGTGGTTTTTCCCGTCTGCGGATCCTGGGTCCAAATAATGTCGTAAATGCTGTCCGCATCCTGCAAGAAAGCTGCAATGCGCTCCAATCCGTAGGTCAGCTCGGCCGAGATGGGGTCCAGGTCAACCCCGCCGCATTGCTGAAAGTAGGTGAACTGGGTGATCTCAAGCCCGTTGAGCATCACCTGCCAGCCGATGCCCCAGGCCCCCAGTGTGGGCGCCTCCCAATTGTCTTCCTCGAACTTGATGTCGTGCTTGCCGAGGTCAATGCCAATGGCGGTCAGCGATTGCAGGTAGAGCTCCTGTACGTTCTCCGGCGGCGGTTTCAGGATCACCTGCAATTGGCTGTGCTTATAGAGCCGGTTGGGGTTCTCTCCATAGCGCCCGTCAGCAGGACGGCGCGAGGGCTGCACGTAGGCAACCTTATACGGCTTGGGGCCCAGGACGCGCAGGAAGGTCTCAGGGGCCATCGTGCCGGCCCCGACCTCAACGTCGTAGGGCTGCTGCAGCACGCATCCGCGCTCCGCCCAGAACTTTTGCAAGCGCAGGATGAGTTCCTGAAAAGTGAGACTAGATTTCATTGATAGAGATGGCAGTTAACACTTTGCAATTAGTAATTTAGCACCTAGCCAGTGTAAATGAGAGCCACATTAAGAGTTCAGCGTTTACTCTTAGCATTCATCACTCAGCCAATTGAAATGGGAGGGCTGCACTTCAATGAGCCGAAATGGAGCTTTAACGTATCCCGCATTTCTATTGGCTTCGTGCCGTCCAATGGGGGTTTGTACTCTCGATTCTTGCTTATACAGCAAGACTCAAAAAAGGCTAGCTAAGTGTAAGTGTAAATGAGACCCAGTTTTTGTGCACTTCAGGGACGTGGGAGGGGCCAAATGCCAGGGGCCAAATGCTAAAAGCTGTTATTACTCAATTTTCTCCAGCATGGTAAACGTTATCAGCTTCTTTTCCACGTGCTTTTCGACGCATTGCGCCAGAAACTTGCGCAGGTCTGCGGCCCGGCAGCGTGGCCAGGGACTACCGGCAAAATTCTCCACCGGGGCGCGAAAGATCTCTGCCGCCAGGGCCCGCGACTCTGAAGACATCTCCAGCGAAGCCAGCCGTTTATCCTTGGCGCAAGCCAGCCCGTCTGCCAGCGGATGAAAGTATGCCGCGTGGCCATTCAGAGTCGCCCCACAGGCAATACAGGAGCGCAGGTCGGGAAGCAGGCCGATCAGCCGCACCATCCAGAGATCAAAATAGGTCAGGGGCATCCACACCGCCTGGGCGTGCAGGTTGACCAGCACCGAGACCGCCAGGCGAAAGATGGAATCGTTGGGCTCGCGATCGGGCAGCAGCTCTTCCAGCATCTCGCCGACGTGGGCCAGGGCTATGGCGCGCGGATAATCTACCTCTTCCGCCAGCGGCGATTCCAGAACGTCACAGCTATCCAGGCGCGCCAGGTCGTTCCCCGCGCGGTCTTCGTAGTACAAAGTCACCCGCGTCAGCGGCTCCAGCGACCCCCCAAAGCGCTTCTTGGATTTCTTCGCCGCCCGCGCCACCCCGCGCAGTTTGCCCTCCTGCCGAGTAAAAAAGCTGACCAGCAAGTCAGCCTCGCGCAAAGGATAGCTGCGTAATACGATGGCCTCAGACTGCTTCAGCATATGAATCTTGATTGTAGGCCCATTTACCGCAGAGGCACAGAGACACAGAGAAGAATTGCGTCATTGGATGATTGGGTCATTGCATAATCGGGTAATTGCGGAATTGAGTAATTGTGCCGGGTTAAGCGTTAGAAAATCTGCGTTGATCCGCGTCATCTGAGGCGAGAAGTTTCTTACTTTTCGCTAAGGGATGCTCTCAACACAAAACGCGCAGCCTCAGGGCTACGCGTCTTCAAAACAAAAAAACGTTGAAATATCAGATAGGTTTTTTACCGGCCGAAATATTTGGCGTTGATCTCGGTGTAGCTCTTCCACTTCTCAGGAAGATCGTCGGCGGCGAAGATGGCCGAGACCGGGCACACCGGCACGCAAGCCCCGCAATCGATGCACTCGACGGGGTCGATATAAAGCATCTTCTCTCCAGGGTTCTTGGCATCATCTTTTTTCGGGTGGATGCAATCCACCGGGCAGGCATCTACACATGCCATATCCTTGGTTCCAATACACGGTTCTGCAATTACATATGTCATAAATTCAGTCTTCTCCCATTGACTGCGAGGGTAATTTCTGGAAGCCTAACCCAGCATTGTATCTGGCGGGCAGGCGTGCTGCAAATCTTAATCGTGAATA
>QIAW01000216.1 GCA_003225655.1 Acidobacteriota bacterium | reverse complement strand
CTGAACTCAGAGTTCAAACTCCTGGCAGCGAATGCGCAGCCGCTGCCGCTGCGGCTGGCTGAAGTCACGGAACACAATGGCGGTCCGAAAGTCGAGCAATTTTCTCTTTTCTTTGTTGGCCCCAAGGCCCCGCTGCTGCAGCAGGGCATCTACCACCTGCAACACGAAAAGCTGGGCGAGTTCGATCTTTTCCTGGTCCCCCTGGGCATTGATAACGAAGGGGCGCGCTACGAATGCGCCTTCAATCGCTTTCGCCAACAAGAGACATCGAATGCGTGAACGGCCGAAGACCGTGAATCCTCGAAACTCCCCCAATCCCGCCAGGTCGCCGGATACCGCCCAGGGAATTACGCTGCGGCCGGTCGTGCTCGCGGCCGACCAGGATTTCCTGCTGCAGGTTTACGCCAGCACCCGCGCCCACGAGATGTCGCTTGTTCCCTGGACTGACGCCCAGAAACAAGCCTTCGTTCGCCAGCAGTTTGAGGCGCAGCTCGCGCACTATGCGATGCAGTATCCTGAAGCCAACCACGGCCTTATTCATAAGCAGGGAACTCCGGTCGGCCGGCTCTACCTGGCCCGAGGCCCTGAGGTTCTGCACATCCTCGACATCACCATTCTTCCCGCCCGCCGTAATACGGGCATCGGGTCACATGTCATGGGCGAGCTTCTCCGCGAAGCCAAGCAGGCGAAAAAGCGCGTGACCATTTATGTGGAGAGCTTCAATCCTTCCCTGCGCCTGTTTGAACGGCTGGGATTCCGCAAAGTGGAAGAGAACGGCTTTCAATTTCTCATGGAGTGGAAGGCATAGGTTCACTTTGGAATTCCAGTTCGGGAATTCGCAGCGGTCTTGCCTGTCGCCGGGCGCGGAACCGGGAGGAACGAAATCCGTGCCCAGACAGTCACCCGCTATGTGCGTGCGGGAATTTTCCTTGAAACTTGAAACCTCAAACTTGAAATTGCTTTTCTGATGCCGGTCCGATTGATAGAGTCGCTATTGATATACTTGCGATGATGAACGCTGCCGCCGAGCGCCGCTGGAACTGGCCGTTGTGGGTGGGATTTCTGCTCGCCGTGCTGGCCTTCCTGAGCTACTTTTTCTTCTTTGTGCAATTTGTGCTGACGCGCAACTTCCCCTGGATGAACCTGCTTCTCTTCGCCGTTGCCGCGGGTTTGCTTTGGGTTGGCATCCGCCGCGCCTTCCGCAACCCGGCGCTGTACCGCGGAAAAGTCTTTGGTCCCATCCTGGCAGTACTCAGTGTTTTCATCTTTGGGTTCTTTGCGTTTGCCATCTTTGTTGCCGGGCGCCAGATGCCCGCCTCCGTTGCTGCGCCGCCTGTAGGCGCCAAAGCGCCGGATTTCACCTTGACCGACGCCGGCAATAAGTCCGTATCGCTCGCCGAACTGCTGGCAGCACCGCTGCATGGCGCAGCGCCAAGGGGCGTGTTGCTGGTCTTCTATCGCGGTTACTGGTGACCCTCATGCAACTCCGAGTTACGGGGTATCGAGCAGCACCTGGCCGAATTAGAAGCGCGCGGAATTCGCGTAGCGGCGATCAGCGTCGATGCGCCCGAAGTTTCCCGCAATCTCGCCGCCAAGCGCGGCTACACCTATACCTTTCTCTCTGACCCCAACGCCGAGGTCATCAGGCGCTACGATCTGCTGCACCCTAAAGCCCTGCTCGATTCCCGCGGTACAGTCTGCTGGGTCAACCTGACGGAGAACTACTGGGTCCGCGCCACCCCGGAACAGATGCTGGAAGCAACCAAGCTGGTGCGCTATTAAGCAAGTAAAGAAATCCACAGCAAGGAAGATTTTATGAATCGTGCTCTCGCCCGCTGGACCGGAATTTTCCTCTTCGTGGTTTTGGCGCCTGTTGTTTTGCCGGGTCAAACCAATTGCGAGGAAGGTGACGGGGCGTTGAACCCTGCTCCGCCACAGGGCATGACGGTGCAGGAGATCATGCAAAAGTTTGCCGCCAAAGAATCTGTTTTCCGGCAGGCCCGGGACAACTACACCTATACGCAGGACGTAACCGTCCAGACTCTTGACGGTCGCACCGTGGACGGCGAATACCGGCAAATCTCGGACATTTCCTATGACGACAAGCGGGGCCGCGTGGAAACCGTTACCTTTGCACCCCCGAACACGCTGGTCCGCGTCAAAATGACGCGGGAAGACTTCGACGACATTCGTGACCGGCTGCCCTTTGTTCTTACCACGGAAGACCTGCCCCGGTATTGCTATGGCGCCCAAGACCATGGAAGCGGGGAAACGCTATTTCCAGGGTCGCGTCTGGGTTGACAACCGTGATCTGCAGATCGTGAAAACCTGCGGCAGAAACGTACCCGACGTAGGGAGCAAGAGCAAGAAGAAACCAGATTCCAAAGAGATCCTGACTCCTAAGTTCGTTACCTACCGGGAACAGATTGACGGCGGATACTGGTTCCCCACGTACATACGGGCCGATGACATTCTGCATTTCTCGGGCAATGACGTCCACATCCGCGAGATTATCAAGTACACGAGCTACAAGCGCTGGGGTTCGAAAGCCAAGAAACCGCAGTAGGAAAGATCGCCGCCATCGGTTGTGTTGACGTTAATTAGGATACTCATACACACCCTTGCCCGACTTGCGGCCAAGCGCTTTTGATGAACTTTGAACGAAAGTTAGCCATTACAGGAGCGGTCTAGCGGCTTGAAAATGAGGAAGCGTCCGTGCTACGGATAGGCTAATGCAGATTACACTTCGCCCCGCTGTTGCCCAGGACTTCGAATATTGCAAACGTCTCTACTTCTCTGGAATGAGCAAGATCATTGAGGAATTGAATTTGGATAGAACCGCTCAAGCCGCGGGCCTGCAGCAGCAATGGGTTCTGACGGAGGTCCACATCATCACTCTCGATGGTTCCGACGTAGGCTGGTTACAAACTAAAACGCAAGATGATGAGCTTTTTGTTGCGCAGTTGTTTGTGGACACTCCCTTTCAGCGGCGGGGGATCGGCACCGAGGTAATGAATGGTTTGATCGCCGACGCCACACATGCCAAAACCCGGCTCTGCGACTCTACGAACGGCTTGGCTTTTACATTACGCATGAGGATGATCGCAAGTTCTACATGAAGCGAGATCCCGATGCGACCGCACATATTTCAAACTGACTTGGTACCACTTTGGCGGTTGCTTTTGCACTTACTCTTCAAGACACTGTTAGACCCGCCACCCGTCCCGCCCAAGGAGGCTAAACTTCCCCGCCCTTCGTAAAAAGCGCGAAAGGGCGGGCCAACCCGGCATCTCTGTGAGGTTTACGATAGCGTGGCAGTCTGATTCAATCGAGTGCCGGAGGCGCGGCATGAGTTAGCCCAGCCGCGAAAGCGCTGGGTAAACGTGGAAAATCAACGCGAGCCCCGGAGGGTGCGACACTAGCTTTGAGATTACTACCCTAAAACATATTTGGGATCAAACTCGATGCCGTGTTTGCGGAGCAGGGCAACGAATTCCTGATCAAAGGTGATCTTGCGATGATGGGCCTCCTGGTTCTCGATATAACGCGTAACCGCGCTGATATTGGATGCGCTGACGCTGAAGGCGCCGTATCCTTCCTGCCAGCTCAATCTGGTTCCGCGCTCGTTCATCCATTGGAAGAGTTGGATTTCAGAAGCAGAACGGCCTTGGCCAGCGCTAACGCATGGCAAAAAGGGGGTTTGCTTCTCCGTGGAGCCGCGAACCGAGAACTGAGCACCGCCGAACTGATAACTGAGAACCGGGAACAGGGAACTGAGACACGTTACTTCGGTAACCATCCTCAAAACGAGAATGAGTGCCACAATGGGGCTTGTGTCCTGCTAGTGTGAGCCATAGCTCTGACCTGCTATGCAGTTTGAGGAGTGATGTGAAGAAGCTTAAGTTCCTGGTTTCGTTGCGAAGGCGAGAGAGCAGCTACCAGAGGCAGAACGCCGCCGCCGTCGAGGAGGCGGCCAAGCGCCTGGGTGTGGAGGTGGAAACCGTCTATGCCGGGAACGACGCACTCAACCAGAGCGAACAGTTGCTGAAGGTGATTCAATCTCCGCCGAATTTGCGGCCTGATGGAATACTCTGCGCCCCGGTGGGGACCACGATGCAGCAAGTGGCGCGCTCGGCCGCGGCCGCCGGTATGGGCTGGGCGGTGCTGAGCCGTGAAGTCACCTATATTGAAGAGCTGCGCCGCGGTTATAAGGCGCCGGTGTTTTCGGTGCGAATTGACCACAAGCAGGTGGGAAAGATCCAGGCAAAGCAGATGGCGGCGTTGCTTCCCCAAGGAGGGATGGCGCTGTGCCTGCTTGGTCCCAGCGGTCATCCCAATACGGAAGAGCGCTTGAGTTCCATGATGGCGGCCAAGCCTGCCAACATTCAGGTGAAGACCTTGACCGCAGATTGGACGCAGCAGGGCGCACAGAAGGCGGTGGCTCGCTGGTTGCGGCTGCGGACCGCGTATGACGCGCCGATGAACCTGATCGCCGCGCAGAATGACGAGATGGCAATCGGCGCGCGGCAGGCCTTTACCGATGAAGTGTCCACGGAGGAACTCGAGTCGTGGATGGGGCTGCCTTATCTCGGCTCCGTCTGTTGTCCTGATACCGGCCCGAAGTGGATTCGCCAAGGTCTGCTGACCGCATCCATTCTCAATCCGTCAACCGCCGATGTTGCTCTGGAGATGATGGTGCGGGCCATTCAGACCAACACACAACCTCCGGAGCGCACGCTGCTTGAGCCGGCCTCTTACCCGGAAATAGAAAAGCTGGCAAGACCCGCGCCAAGCTCTTGGGTTGCGCGACTGGAAGCACGAGAATTGGCGCTGCGCAGCCGGCAACGCATTGAGTAATGTCAGTAGGACAATGGTCTGAAGTTAGTGCATTGCGGATTATTATCCGGGCAGTCAAATGAAAATAGATTTTCTTTTGCTTTCTTTTCTGGCCTGCGCGTTATATATATATTTCCACCACTTCTTCAAGTCATCAAATTCTGAACTCAAGGGGATTGCGCCGTAGCCGACTACGTCACAAGCCGACGGCATGAGCGCCGCGCCTGGTACTCTGAGATTCGCGTGGTCGAGGGCAAGACTGTTCTCGACGGCCACACCAAGGACATCTGCGAGGCGGGCCTGGGAGTTGTGCTTGCCCGCCCTCTCAGCCAGGGCAAGAGGGTCAAGATTGAGTTGCCCAACATCTACAAAAGCGCCACCATGGTGCTGAACGCCGTGGTGCGCCATCAGGATAAACATCATCACGGCCTGGAGTTTGTCTCCATCACCGAGGCGCAGCAGCACATCATTCGCCAGCTCTGCAAAGATAAGAAATCGCAGTCCTGAAAGCTTCGGCGAATTATTTCCTCCAAGGCGAGATCATTGAACACGCAACGAATCCTGCAAGCCAGCGCGCACCGGCCGTGGCCGTTGCCGGAGCGTCCCTGGGCCATGCAGCAGACGTGGCGGAATCTGCTCTTCGCCCATTGGCCGCTTGCGCCTGCCAGGTTGCGTCCGCTGATTCCGGAGGTGCTGGAGCTCGATCTTCGCGATGGCCAGGCCTGGGTTGCGGTGACGCCGTTTCGCATCACCGGATTGCGCATGCGCGGGCTGCCGCCGCTGCCGGGATCGTCTAATTTTCTTGAGCTGAACGTCAGGAGCTACGTCCGCTACCAGAACCGCCCCGGAGTCTTCTTCTTCAGCCTCGACGCCGCCAGCCTGCTGGCCGTCATGGGTGCGCGCGCCAGCTATCATTTGCCGTATTACTACGCCCGCATGAGACAGAATGCGGTGGTGACGGGCTTCGATTATTCATCGCGCCGTCGTGGAAAGACGAAAGCAGAACTCGTGGTCCACTACACCCCGGTTGCCGAGGTGCAGCCGCCGCGTCCGGGGTCGCTCGAGCAGTGGCTGGTCGAACGTTACTGCCTGTACGCGCCTTACAAGCGCCGGTTGTACCGCGCGGATATCCATCATGTGCCCTGGCCTCTGCAGGAAGCGAAAGCGGAGTTTGAAGTGAACACCATGGCCGAGGCGGCGGGAATCGAGTTGCCGCAGGTCAATCCGGTGTGCCACTTCGCGCGAGAGCTTGACGTCCTGGTATGGGCGCCGCAGCGGCTGCTGTGAAGAACTCTGTTCTAGTGGAGGTAGAGCAGAAATCCGAAAATAATCAGGCCCACGCCGGCCAATGTAGTAATGAAAGACATCTTCCAGAAGGCTTTCATCTCTGTCAGCAAGGCGATGGAGCAGAAGATGATAGAAATCTCGAGAAAGAGTTCTGACAGATCAAAGTGATCGGCTCGGCGCGACACCAGCTTCTCTCCTTCTTCAAGCTTGCGCGCGTCCTTCTGAATCTCTTCCGCGTCGCTGTCGTATTTGGCGCTCTTCTTGCTCATTTCTGCGGCTACGTCCTTTGCCGCCTCGGAGGAGGAGAGTTTGGCCAACTGTGAGTCAGCTTCATAGACATGGGCGCGGATTTTCTTGGCCTGGTAATAAGCCCACTGGTC
>QIAW01000215.1 GCA_003225655.1 Acidobacteriota bacterium | reverse complement strand
CACATCCAGCCGCTATGCCCTCGAAAGTACCTACCTTGATACCGAACCTAAGTCAGCAAACCCCGTCATCCGAAAACCCGAGTTGTGGGTAATTGAAAGGCTTGAAAGCCGGGGCTCCCACCCTGCGCCGCAAGCGAACATTATGCAGTGCTCAATAAAGCCCAACAACATACTGAACAACTTAGGGCACGAGTGAACTCGCGTCCTGACATGTCTTCACGCCCGGAGAGCATTTTCCCGCAGACTGTAAAGGCTGGGGCTCCCACCTTAGGCTATAAGCAGCGCAATGAGACGTAAGACGTAATTTATGCAGGCATCAAATACATTTCAGGATGCGATGAGTTTGGCGCAATTCGGCGCAAGGGATGAGCAATCTCGGACCTCATGTGGAGAGTCTGCCTTGGGTAGGACTTATGGGAAAAGAAGCAAATGTTCGAGAAGCAGCTCTGCATTCCAGCTCTCGATTCTTAGGCAACAAAGATGGAATCGGAGTAAAACTGGTTCTATAATTTTCATAATGAGTAGAGCGTGTTTTACAAATATGGTGACGATGATTTATGGAGCGACCTCAGGGGTTGAAGCCCTGATTTTTAGGAGTTCTTTGCGGCACGGCTGAAGCCGTGCCCTGTCAAAGCCTATTTATGAACCAGCTCTAGTAGTAAGAAGGTTATGGGGTAGTTAAATACAAGCCGGAACATCTCTCAAGAATATTAGACATTCGTCAGGACCTGCGTAGCGGCAGGGTAGCGAGCACCATCCGAAGAAGCACGGAAGCCGTTCTGCGCAGCCGCGAAATACTGGTGCGCAGCAGGAATTTGCTGCAGCAGCTTTACCAGAACAGGTCAAGGACGTCGCGCATCATGACGCGGAACACGCTTGAGAAGTAAGCTTAGAGCATCTTCAGACTTACTGTTGACTTTTTTTCGGGCGCTTCGCTGTGCGCTGGCCTGCGGCACGGTCGAAAACGCATTCGAGCCTCCCATCAGGCGTCGTCCGTACCCTGACACGTGTTTCCGCCCCTGAGAAAGTCTACAGTAACCTCGAAAATGCTGTAGCCGCAAACGTTTATCTATTTGGCTTTTTGCGTCTTTGTTTTCTTCTTATCGAATTGCCGGCGGCGCTCTTTCGGCTCAGGGATTTCCCGCCGGAATTTGATCTGACCGCGGGCCGCTCTCCATCGCTTCCCGATTCGGAATGGAGAGGCCGGAACATGATCAGCACCGCTCCAGAGTCGCCTTCTTTCGATAGCGGCTTGAAATGGATATCCATCAGTCCGTGGGACCTGGTGCCCTTCAGGGCAACGCCCTTGGCCACGACAGATTTTGTCTTGATCAGCGCGCTACGATAACGTCGCACCAAAGCCGAGGTGGTCTCCTTGGGAAGCGGAAGCCGCGTCAGGCTGAGGCCGATCGTCGAGCTGGCCGTGCCAAAGCCGAAGAGTTTGCGGGCGGGGGAGTTCCAGATCAGGATGTTATGATCGCGGTCGACCAGCATCACCGGCCAGGGAAGGTTTTCCAGCGTATCGGAATAGCGCGCGTTTAACGAATCGAGCTCTTTGCCGCGCAGCTCCATTTCCTCGTTGGTGGTTTCCAGTTCTTCGTTCAGCGACTGCAATTCTTCATTGGTAGTTTCCAGCTCTTCGTTGGTCGATTGCAGCTCTTCGTTGGTGGTCTCAAGTTCCTCGTTGGTGGACTGCAGCTCCTCGTTGGTGGTTTCCAGTTCTTCATTGGCGGACTGCAGCTCTTCCGTAGTGGTCTCCAGCGCTTCGATGGTGCCTTGCAGCTTCTCTTTGGGGCTGATGTCTTCCATGAAAAGCAGGGTGCCGGCGCGGCCCTTATTTTTTTCGGTCATGATCGGCCGGAGGGTGATGGCGATCTTGCGGTCATTGGGCGCGTTGCATTCAAAGTTGACCTCAATGTTGCCGGGACGCGTGGATTCGAGCCGCGATGGCAGCTCGGGACAGCGCGCCGCCAATTCGCTCTCGGCCAAAAGCTTGCCCACCAGTTTTTTGCCGGAGATGCGCCAGAGATCAAGGGCCGCGGGATTTTCAATCAGGATGACATCGCGAGAGTCGAGAACGATTATTCCGGGATCGAGCGTCTGCAGCAGGGAGTTGTAATACAGCTTGAGCAGCGAGACTTCTTCGTTGGTCCTGGCCCTTAAATCGTCTTCCGATGATACGGGCATCGCTATCTCCTTGTCATCACGGGGAACCCCGACCCGCTCAAAAAATCTCCATTTCGGATCAATGGGCCGGAAGAGAGAAGCGCTGCGAAGCTGCGATTCCGATTTTCCCAGGAACAGAATTCCGCCCGGATCGAGCGCATAGTGCAATCGCGCCATGATGCGCTCCTGAGTGGCAGTATCAAAGTATATCAGCGCATTGCGGCAAATCAAGAGTTTCACGTGAGAGATGGGGGCATCAAAGGCGAGGTTGCTCTTGCCAAAAATCACCAGGCGGCGCACATCGCGGTTCACCCGCATGACCTTATCGCCGGTGAAGTATTTTGCGCGCAACTCCGGGGGGACCCGGCGCAGCAGCTTGGCTGCATACTCGGCGCGGCGCGCGGTATTCAGCGCGTCATCGTCAATATCAGTGGCGTAGATTTTTACGTCATAATCCGCAAGCTTGGAGCCAAAGTGTTCAGCAATGATGATGGCCGCCGAGTAAGCCTCTTCGCCGCTGGCGCAGCCCGCGCTCCACACCCGCAGCGGGTCGCCGGAGCGCAGGCCGCGGCATAGGTAAGGAAGAATGGTTTTGCGCAGTACTTCCCATGCCTGGGGATCGCGGAAGAACTCGGTGACATTAATGAGAATGGTGTTCAGCAGATCATTGATCTCGTTCGGGCTGTTGGTAAAAAATTCGAGATATTCCCGGAAGTTTCCTATTTTCAACTGAAACATGCGGCGCCGGATGCGGCGCTCGAGAGTGGTAACTTTATATCCGCGCAGCTCCAACCCGCGCCGTTCGGCAAGCTGGTGGAGAAGGTCTTTGAGTGAAAGATCAGCCATACGATTTGGGAGAGCCGGCCTCGTACAGATTCTTTAGGGTAATGCCCAGCTTGTTCAAGGGCAAGGTGTAATCCACGCAGCCGGTGGCAACAGCGGCTTGAGGCATGGACTTGAACTCTGCTTCGGCGGGGTCCTGGGCCAGGGTAACGCCGCCTGCTTCCTTGATGGCGCGGATGCCGGCAGAGCCATCTTTCAAGGTCCCACTCAAGATGACGCCGACACTGCGCGACCCATACATACCGGCCACCGATTCGAAGAGCAGGTCAATCGAAGGACGGGAAAAACGCACAAGATGCGTGTGCGCCAACTGGATCTTGCCCGGGCCGGCCAGCATGTGCTCATCTGGGGGCGCGATATAGACAACGCCGGGAAGCATGATTTCGCCGTGCTCGGCCTGTTTTACATGCAGGGCAGTGTGGCGCAGCAACAGGTCCGCGAGAAGACTTTTTCGTGCCGGGTCAAGGTGCTGTACCACCAGAATGCTGCCGGTAAAGTTCGCAGGCAGCGGACCCAGCAGCTCGGCAATGGCATGAAAGCCCCCGGCTGAGGCGCCGACCGCAACCACGTCAAAGCGCCGGGAGGTGTAGTGGTTGCCGCTTAAGACCGCTTTCTTCCTGCCGACCTTCGCTTTAGGCACCTACACAGTCTAACCCTAGAGTTGCAACAAAACTCTGACTATTAACAAACTCCGGTCATCTCCGGCTATCAAGGTGGTCAATTGGGTTCTGGTGGGGACGAATCTTTGGTAAAGATATTCGCAACGGTCTTCAACAGATCCTCCGGACTGTCGGGGAGCACGTTGTAATCCGCGGCCGCAACCATTGGCTCTCCCTGCCGGCGCAACGAGAGTATGGGCGCGGCGGAGCTACGGCGGAAGACCGCGATCAGCTCCTGCTTATCAGCGGTAGGCAGCGAGTGGCCCAGAATGAGGAGATCAAATGCTCCCTCCTTGCACCTGGCGACGGCCTCGGCCCGGCTCAGCGCAGAGGTGATCTTGTAACCCTCTCGCTCCAGCAACATGCGGCGCGTCGTAAGCAGTTGCTCGTCATAGGAAACCGAGAGTATGTGCCGGCTCATTATATGAAATCCAGTAATCAGGGGGAGCAGGAATTATCGCATCTTCTCTGCTTCAAGGCGAGATTACATTTTGGCGGTAGAGCCAAATTACCTGGTACCACGACCTCAGTAATGAGCTATGGCGGCTCACGCCCAAGAAGCATTTTTCAAGAAATTTTGAAATGACTGTCAGGCTTGTTGCGCTATACTTTGCCGTCCGTAATTTCTGCGGGGCGCATCTAACCCCGCACGGCATATGTTGAATTGGCATGGCTTTCGAGTGGATGCCTAGGAAGCAGCAGCATGACAGTAAGCAAGTCGAAATCGAACCGCTGACCCAAATGCTGGAACGCCAAATGGCGGACAATGTGGAACGCCTGCGAAAAAGCAAGAGACGGCACGGGACTCCATAGAGCGTTCCAGGCAGCTTGTAGCTGCCTCGAAGAAAGCCATTGAGGCCGCTACATCGCTCCGGCGGCATACCAAGGCAGTTACACGAAAACCGGTTAAGAGTGATCCTCGCGTTTTCCAGAGGACCTCAATTCAAAAGCCAATATCAGTGAAATGAGGGTCAAATCCTTGTTTCCCACCCGGGTGAGACGGCATCATAAGAAGTAGGAATGCACATCACTCTGCATACCCGAATGCTGCTGGCTAAAACCGTGCTCTTACGGGAGACGCAGCAAGCCTTGCTGCGTCAGCTCCGGCTTACCAGAAGCCAATTGCGTATCCAGCGCATGAACATGCTATGCCTGCAAGATGCGATGCAGAGCGCTGCCCGGAAAACACAAAACGGCCCCAGGCCCGTGCTGGTTGCAGGCGGAACAGGGCCTAGGCAATTTTAGGTTCTTTGCTCTGTCTGCCATTTGTTTTCAAGAGCATCTCACGCAAAAACGCGGCGTGTTTCTCTTTGCTTTCTGCATCCTGCTCATAACGAGCGCTGGCGGCGCCATGACGGCCCTTGATTTGGCTGGCCATTCTTCGCGCTAAAGCTGCGCTCTCTTCCAAAGCGCGCAATGCCTCCCAGAGCGAGCCCTCCATGGAATGCATCTGTTCTTCCAAAAGAGTAGTCGCAGTGTAGGCATGTCCAACCCGGCAACGGAAGCGCAGCATTTCATCGTCGCGAATCTCCCACAGCACACCATGACACTCAGGGCAGGCGAAGGCAGAAGGCTTCCCTGGATTTTCTTCGTTTTCAATCGTCGCCATATCAAACTCCGCGAATTTCAAGTCATTTTCCAGGCTGGCTGCCGAAGCCGCCTCCTTGGTAGTGAAAGCGGGCCGGGCAGCAAGACGCACCAGCATCGGCGCGATTTCCGAGGCTGCAAGGCGATGGTCCGGTTTTACATTTTCCATGGCGTTGCGGGGCATGGAAGGGCAAATAGCATCTTCCGGGTCTTGGACGATAGTGATTCCGCCCTGCTGGTGGATGGTTCTCAGGCCCGCACTGCCGTCATCGAGCGAGCCTGAGAGAACAACTCCAATGACGCGTTCCCTGTACCAGCGAGCGGCGCTGCGAAAAAGAGGATCGATGGCGGGGCGGTGCCGGTTTTCTCTGGGCCCACGGACTACGCGAACAAAGCCCCAATGCACCAGCAGGTGATGATCGGGAGGGGCCACATAGATGACACCCGGCCGGATGGGCTCGCCATCTTTGGGATGCAACGCGCCCAGTTTGCCGCTGCGCGTAAGGATATTGGGCAGATAGCTGGTACCCTCAGGGGAAATATGTAACACGAAAAAGATCGCCGCGGCGAGATCGGCCGGAAATCCCTTCACAACTTCACGGAATGCTTCGATTCCGCCACATGAGGCGCCAACCACAATGATCTTATTGAGGGCCATGGAATCCTTATACTGTGCCTATCACTCCCCGTTACATCTGATTGGATGGCGGGAGGCCTGAGGAGGCTTTCTCTTGCCAGAGTAGCTTCGGCACGAGGTTCCGTTTTGGCTTAAACCCGCCGAAATTCAACAACTTTTGAATTGCTTTTGCCGTTGTTGAGTGTATGCTAAGAAAAATCCTCGACGGCATTGAGGGCCGCTGAGGACGAAAGTCTCAGTTTTTACTTGTTCACTCCGTCAAACGGCTTATGGGACCGCCTTCCAGCGTTTGAGCGGGAGCTTGCATCTATATTATTAAGAGAGCTGTTTAGGTGGCGTGTTTTGTACGCCAATTTGCGCCAGAGCAGATTGGTCACCTGCAACTTTCGGTAAGGGGCGAGTCCTATGGTGTCCATCCTCAATTCCTGGAAAGAAATTGCTGCTTATCTTGGCCGCGGAGTGAGAACCGCTCAGCGCTGGGAGCGCGATCTGGCGCTGCCCGTGCGCCGGCCCAGAGGCAAAGACCGCAGTGCGGTGTTCGCCGTTCCCACGGAGATCGATGCCTGGTTGAGGCGGTGCCCGGCCCGGGCGCTCGCGGAGGTAAAAGCCCCGGCACTCGACAGCATTGCACCTAGAAGATGGCAGATCATGCACCAAAACGCCGAAAAGCTTAGCCGAGGCACAGAGATACTGCAGATAAGGACCTTGAGACTGCAGGAGCAGGTGGAACGCGCCGTACTGCTGGGCAAAAGACTTACAAATACGCAAGCTTCAGGCAAAAGTGCATATCGCATGTCTTCGGCTTCGTAATCCCTTATCCCTTGCAGTAGCGCAGGCGTCTCGCCGGGCTGTCGTGTGAGGTACCTTGAGCCGCTTTGCGGGCGTCCGAGCCCACAGGCGAAATCCTGAAGCGTAGCGAAGAATCTCTCTTGCCCACACGGTTCGTTAATGACCTTCTCTCCCGGCCAGTTACTCTTCGTCCTATTGAACGATTTTCTCCCACTGTGTGAAAATACGCGTGCCCTGGAGCGATTGCGCGTTCCAAGGCGACCATTACCGTTGCCCTGCGCGCCGGAAGCAACAGGATCAAGTTCTATAACGACACCGCCTATGCACCGGACCTGGACCGCATTGTCATTCGATAAGGCGGCAAGGTTCGCGCGGCCCTTTTTCGGGATCTTTTTGGTCTAAAGAGAGAGCACCAGGTTACGTAACATTTCGTAACGCAATTCATTAGGTTCATTAAAGATATTGTTTAGAACTTTTGATTTGAAACATAAAGAAAAATCATGAAGAATGCGCGCTGGCATTTGACCTGCTATGTAAGCGTTTTCCTGGCCGCAGATGCTGTAAACCACGAATCGTGAACGCCACTCAATATTTGGAGCCGATCCGCACCGGTGACGAGTTTTAGTGGTTCGAATCCCTACAAATCGTATTCAAAACTTGTCGTTTCAAGGGCAGACAGAGACAACCGGTGCAGTGCAGAGAGGAAAAATGACGATGCAACAGCTTCGTTTCAAAGCCTTATGGATGTGCTTAATTTTAATGGTGTGCTTGACAGGAACGGGAACCGCGTTTGCGCAGAGTTGCCTGACGGCGACAGCAGGCGGCCCTTGGGAAAATGCTCCTCTTGCCAGCGCCCAATCCGGGACTTTTACGGTGACTTTTGACGCTACGCCTTCAGCCTCGCCCATCAACAGTGTGATTGCTCTCTCGCTGGGAGCACAGACCACTTACGCCGGCTTTGCCACGCTGGCTCGTTTCAGGGCGATATTGATGCACGCAATGGCGGAGCCTATGCCGCTGCTTCAATCATCCCGTACTCCGGTGGCAAGACCTACCACTTTCGTCAGGTGATCAACATTCCCGCGCACACCTACTCGACCTTTGTGACCCCGCCGGGAGGCTCGGAGCTGACGGTTGGCTCCAATTTTGCGTTCCGAACCGAGCAAAACACAGTGCCCAGCCTGGATTGGTGGGGAATTTTTGCCGGCGCCGGTTCAGATACCGTTTGCAATTTTGCCATTGCAACGGGGACGCCTAACTTTACCTTGTCCGCCAGCCCCAGTTCGCAGAGTGTGACTGCAGGGGGCAGCACGACTTACACGGTGAGCGTTGGCGCACAGAATGGCTTTGCCGGCACGGTGAATCTCAGTGTGAGCGGCCAGCCAAGCGCAGATGGTGCTACCTTCAATCCTCCCTCGGTGACCGGTTCGGGAACGTCCACGCTGACCATTGCAACCACGGGTACAGACGCTTCGGGCACATATCCTTTGATGATCACCGGCACGAGCGGAACTTTGTCACATACAGCCTCGGCTTCGTTACAGGCAACAACACCAGCTACAGTATTACCGTAACGCCCTCCAATGGGTTCAATAGCAATGTGACTTTGACCACCAGCGGCCTGCCGAATGGAACTACGGGCAGCTATAACACCAATCCGGTCAACGGTGGTTCGGGTTCCTCCACGCTAAGCATTGTGACCTCAAGCTCAACCCCAAGCAGTACCTACATGTTGAGTGTTACCGGCGCGGGCGGCGGGCAGTCGCACTCCATCAACCTGCAACTGACCGTCACCACGGGCGGTACGGTGACATTCAATGGCAATCCCCGGCTGACCCCCAAGTGGAGCTTCGGCATCCTCTGGGGCAGCTATCACAACCAGAGCACAGTGCTGAGTGACATGAACATGTTGCGCTCCGGCCACTACGGCGGCGATATGTACTGGGTTGACTCGAGCTGGCTGAGCAGCAGCTATACGGGAACACCGGAGAGGTATATCTGCTTCGCGTTCGATCCCGGACAGTTCCCTGATCCGGCGACCATGATCAGCACCCTGCGGCAAAACCACTTCTGGTTCGGTGTGTGGGAGTGGCCGTGGATGGACCAGGGCTGCAGCTTCTTCAGCCATGGGGTCAGCAATCACTTCTTTATTGACGACACCAGCGGCAACGTCGTGAATGCAGGAGGATGGCACGGCAACAAATTTACCGGCGCCTTCGACTATACCAATTCGGGAACAGTCTCCTGGTGGCGCAGCCTCAATCAACCGCTGGCCAACATGGGGCTGAGCTTCTACAAACTCGATACCGGTGGCGGATATCCCAGTGCCGGTGTGACCGATGACGGAAAGAATAGTCAGGATGAATACAAGGCCCTGTATCGCAAGACCGCCTATGATTTCGGAGCGATTGTCAACGGAGGGCGCGGCTTCGTTCTGACGCACACCCAGAGCTCAAGCCACGCAGACCAAACTCCGGGTATGTGGGCGGGCGATACTACCGCATCGTTCAGTGGCCTCGTGTCGGAGATGAGCAAGGCGGCTTCGTTGAACAACACCTCGCATACGCCCTTCTATTGCGGGGATACCGGTGGATATAACCAGACTCCGACCAGCGAGTTGTACATCCGCTGGCTGGAATACACCACGTTCACCCCATGCCAGGAGTACTTCGGCGCAAAGACCACCTCAACCGGAGCGCGCTTCCCCTGGATGTTCAGCACCCAAGCGCAGCAGATTGCCTTGCAATACTCGCAATTGCGCTATCGCTTGCTGCCCTTCCGCTATTCCAACGCCATACGGCAATACGAGGTATTGCCGCTGCAGTACACAAGCCACTGGATTGGTTCCACCCAGCTCGTCAACGGAGTCGGCGACAGCCAGATTCTGGTGCAGCCTGTCACCACGGCAGGCGCAACCAGCGCCTCCGTAACACCGCCTTCGGGAGCGAACTGGATTGATTATTGGACCGGAACAGTCTATTCGGGCGGTTCTGCACATACCGTATCCGCGCCCATCAATCACATACCGACGCTCGTCCGGGCCGGCTCGATCATTCCCATGGGTCCGGTGATGGAGTGGGTGGATCAGGTAGCTCCCGATCCGTTGACACTGGATATTTATCCGGCAGGATCGACTAGTTACACGCTCTACGAAGATGACGGTGTCACAACCCAGTACGCTGCCGGGGCTTTCTCGACCACCCGGTTCACCTCTGATATCACCAGTGGCCACGAAGTTGTGGCCGTGGGCGCGGCCAACGGCAGCTATACCGGCCAGTTGTCGGCCCGGACGTATGTGCTGAAAATCAACCAGCAAACGTCCAGTCCTGCCAGCGTGAGCCGTGACGGCAGCACGATGACACAGCTCTCATCACAGTCGGCATTCGATGCGGCGTCCGAGGGCTGGTTCTTCGATGCAACTGCACACATCGTGTGGGTGAAGTTCCATATTTCAACCTCTACCGCAACCTCGGTAGCGCTGAATTAGGAATTATCTAGCCAGATTCCGTCGAAGCAACAATGGGGTGACGGCGTTAAAAGCCGCCACCCCACTTTTCTGAGAGGCTGCGGTGACCACTGGCCCCGGGCACTGGAGATACAGCATAGAGTTAAATTAAAGAGGTATAAAAGCCCATTCCGATGGAACGCCTACAACCTGGCTGAAGCCGGGTGCTCCCACCGACGCGCCAAGAAGGGGCGTGCAAGCGAGGGCTCTCACTAGCGCCGAGAGCGGCACAATAAGACGTTACTCACCAATCGGCCTGAGCGCCGCACAGTCGTCTGCTGTGTAGGGTGTCGTGCGGTCAGAAGCTGAGCGTTCATATCGAACTACACCGTCGATACTGGCACAGAAGTTCTTTGTTCCCGTCCTGTCGGGCTGCATTGGAACAGCCGTGATGACGAATGATTCGTGAGGTTGCTTGTCGTCTGCTTGAATTGAGTAGCGATAGCCGTTCTTGGTGCACCATTGGCCGGCGCAGTTTTGGGCTACTGTGCCTGCGTCAGGGCCTAAGGTGGAGATATCCGCAGCATACCCCACAGTGGGATTACTTGCCTGGTAGGTGGCTTCGGCTGTGCTTAACGTTCTCACCGTCGACAAGGCGCTGGCCTCATTGGCGGAAATGCGCGCGTGGATCAGATTGGGAATAGTAATGGCTACAGTAATGAGAACGGTGGGTATGAAGAATGCCACGCTGACATAGCCCATAATCAGGCCAGCCAGCGCCATGCCTTCACCCTTCAGGCGTCCCACGCTCTTGCGGATATTCGAACGCGACATGTGCCCCAGGATGATTGCTGGAATCCCAGTGAGAATCGAGAAACAGAGCAGAGAGAGAATGCCCAGAATCATGCTGGTTGTGGCCTTGCCGTCAGTTTGGGTTTCGGGCAGAGGCTGCCCATAATTTTGCGGAGACTGCGGAGTCATCTGGGTCCCGCATTGAGGGCAACTCGTAGAGCTGTCGGCAACGTTGGCGCCACATTTGGGGCAAAACATTGTTGGCCTCTCTGAAATTGGAATGAGGAAATCTGGCAGCCAAAGTTAGCTGATGTCCGCGGAAAAAGCAAAGAAAAAAGGCGTCCAAAACGGACGCCTTGGCAGACGAGAACTTGGCAGATGAGTTAGAGATGAGAAAAGGTTAGCTATGCTACCTCTTCGCCGATTTCGTCATCCCGGTCGGGCACGACGTCGGCCTCGGAGTTCTTGCGGTTGCGGACGTCCTGGTAGTCCTTTTCTGGCAGGTCTTTCCCTTGCTTGTTGCCGATGTTGCGAACTTTATCCACAACCTCACGGCCGGCATCTTTCATCTTGCCAACGCCTTGTTGCATGTCGCCTTCGGCTTCTTTTCCCATGCCCTTGAGCTGGTCTTCTTTGCTGCCAGTCCATTCTCCAGCCTTACGCTGAACCCGTCCTTCCATTTCCTTCATCTTGCCTTTAACGGTTTCTTTGTTCATGATTGCCCTCACTATAAAAAATTGCCCTGGTAAAGAAATTGGGGACTGCCTAGAGCCTTATAGCTTTCGTCAGACAACCGTTCGTCTGCCGGAGAGAAGCTGGAAAATCAGAGCGATTACAGCTAACACCAGCAGGATGTGAATGAATCCGCCCAGCGTGTAGCTGCTCACGACTCCGAGTAACCATAGAACCAATAAGATTACGAAAATGGTCCACAACATTAAGGCACCCCCAATGCTAATAGTCGGCGACGGTAGCCGCCGTATGTCACTGCTTGCGAAATGACATAATACGTTGGGTGCGAGTTGCGCCTAACAGGTTGCGGGAAAACGAGAGATGCTGACTTTTTATCGAACGAGAGTGGGATCCCGCAATTTGTAGGCAGCAGCTCTGAATTCAAAATCGAGAGTCATAGATGAAAGTTGCCATTCAAGGTGAGTTAGGTTCGTTCAGCCACACGGCGGCGCGGCAACTGGCGCCGCGCATGACGGTGCTTCCTTGTGCTGTATCACGCGACGCGTTTGCCGCGCTGAAGAGCGGCAGGGCCCAGGCAGCGGCCATTCCCATTGAGAATTCTCTCGCCGGTTCGGTGGCCGAGCATTTTGACCTGATGCTGGCGCACGATTTCTGGATCGAAGCGGAGCTGCGCCTGCGCATTGAACACAACCTGATTGCGGCGCGGGGAGTGAAGTTCGCGGAAGTGAAACGGGTGCTTTCGCATCCGGTGGCCCTCGATCAATGCCGCAAATTCTTTCAAGAGCACAGGCAGGTCCGCTCCGAGGCTTTTTACGACACGGCAGGCAGCGTGAAGCATGTCGTAGAAAACAATCTGCGCGATACCGCGGCCATCGCCGCGCGAAAAGCCGCCCAGCAATACGGAGCAACCATCCTGCGTTCCGGCCTCGAGGATAACAAACGGAACTTCACGCGTTTCTTCCTCATCCGCAAATCGCGCCGCATCGCACCCGGCGCCAACAAGACTTCGATTGCTTTCGCGGTAAAAAACATTTCCGGGGCGCTGTTCAAGGCCTTGAGTGTCTTTGCCCTGCGCGACATCAGTCTGAGCAAGATTGAATCGCGTCCGGTGCCGGGCCGTCCCTGGGAGTACGTTTTTTATGCCGATCTCTTGTGCGGACGTGAAATGAGGGCAGAGAAGGCGCTCAACCATCTGGCAGAGATATCGGAGTTTGTGAAGGTGTTGGGGATCTATAAGGCAGCGAAATAACGGGGAAGAAGTAGCTGGCCAAGTCGTCGCGGGGAAGAGGCTGCGGAAGAACACTAAGAAGTAGCAACCCGATAGTAACTCCAGAAGCGTTGCGGTGCGCGCTTCATCTCAAGTACAATCGCTGCTCTTTAGAGAATTGGCTGCGACTACGCGTCTGCATCTTTTGCTCCGCTGCCCACATCCATATCTCGAAAGGAAAGCCCAAATGGCGGAAAACACAAAAAAAGCTGAAGGCAAAGCTGAAGGCAGCGCTGAAGCCAAGCCGCCGCAAGCCGAACATTCTTATCCGGTGCTGCCCGTGCGCGACACGGTCCTGTTTCCGCACGCGGTGCTGCCGCTGACGGTGGGCCGCGAGAGTTCGGTGCAACTTATCAATTCGTTGGGAGAGGATAAGACCATCGTGGTGGTCGCGCAGCGTGAGGCGCGTGTCGATGTTCCCCAGCCCACCGATTTGTACGGCGTGGGCACGCTGGCAACCGTGCATAAAGTCGTAAAGATGCCCAACCAGAGCCTGTTCGTGTTCACCGAAGGGCTGGAACGGGTTCGCTTGCGCGATTTTGCGCAGACCACTCCCTTTATGCGGGCAGAGATCGAGGTTCTTGCCGAACCTGATTCACTTCCCACAGCCGAGATTGAAGCGCTGCAACGCAATGTATTGACCCTGTTCCAGCAGATCGTGGCCGCTTCCCCGACGCTCTCTGACGAATTGCAGACTGTCGCTATGAATATTGACGAGCCGGGGCGACTGGTGGATTTCATCGCGTCTTCTCTGCCGCTGCTTTCCACCAAGGAAAAACAGGATCTGCTGGAGGTACAGGAGGTGCGCGTCCGGCTCGACCGCATTCACCAGCACCTGGCCAAAGAACTTGAAGTGCAGCAGTTGCGCAATAAGATTCAGTCTGAGGTGCAGGACCGCGTGCAGCAGTCGCAGCGCGAGTTCTATCTGCGCGAGCAGATGAAGGCCATTCAGAAAGAGCTGGGCGAGCAGGATGAAACCCAGCGCGATGTGGAAGAGCTGCGGCAGAAGATCGAAGCTTCGGGCATGCCGGAAGAAGTAAAGAAAGATGCGATGAAGGAACTCAACCGCCTGGCCCGCATCTCGCCCATGGCGGCAGACTACTCGGTCACGCGCAACTACATCGAATGGCTGGCGGTGCTGCCCTGGAACAAATCGAGCGGCGGAGAAGTGGACATCCTCAAAGCCAAGGAGATTCTCGATGTCGACCACTATGACCTGCAAAAAGTCAAAGACCGCATTCTCGATTACCTTTCGGTGCGCAGGCTGAAGCCCAGCATGAAAGGTCCGATCCTCTGCTTTGTCGGACCGCCGGGAGTAGGCAAGACCTCTTTGGGCAAATCCATCGCGCGCGCTCTGGGCCGCAAGTTCCAGCGCATGTCGTTGGGCGGCCTGCATGATGAGGCGGAGCTGCGCGGGCATCAGCGTACCTATATAGGTGCGTTGCCGGGGCAGATTATCCAGGGCGTCCGCCGGGCCGAGACCAACGATCCGGTCTTCATGCTCGATGAAGTGGATAAGCTGGGCCGTGATTTTCGTGGCGATCCCGCGTCGGCGCTGCTCGAAGTGCTCGATCCCGAACAGAACAGCACCTTCCGCGATAACTATCTCGATGTTCCCTTTGATCTTTCACGGGTGATGTTTATCTGCACCGCCAACATGCTCGATCCTATTCCCGAGCCGCTGCGCGACCGCATGGAGATCATCGAGCTGCAGGGCTACACCGAAGACGAGAAGGTGCACATTGCCTTCCGCTATCTTGTTCCTCGCCAGATCGAGGAAAACGGCATCAACGGCGATCAGATTGATTTTTCGGAAGAGACCATTCGCTACCTGATCCGCCACTATACGCGTGAGGCGGGCGTCAGGAACCTGGAGCGCGAGATCGGCACCATCTGCCGTAAGCAGGCAAGGCGCATCGCCGAAGGCAGGGCGGAAAAGCTGATGGTAACTCCGCAGGTGGTGCAGGAATTTCTGGGCGGCATCAAGGTCCGTATTGATACCGAAATTGCCACTCGCACCCAGCGTGCCGGCGTGGTCGTTGGATTGGCCTGGACACCGGCGGGCGGCGATATCCTCTTTATAGAAGCCAATATGATGAAAGGCAAAGGCGGCTTTACCATGACCGGGCAGATTGGGCCGGTGATGCAGGAATCCATGCAGGCTGCCTTGACTTGGGTGCGGTCAAATGCAACCAAGCTGAAGATTCAGGAAAGCATTTTCTCCGATCACGATATTCACATCCACGTGCCCGCGGGGGCCATTCCCAAAGACGGCCCCTCGGCCGGAGTCACCATGGCGACAGCGCTGGTCTCCCTTTTGACCGAACGCCGGGTGAGGCCGTACACCGCCATGACCGGCGAAATTACGCTGAGCCGCAAAGTGCTTCCGATCGGCGGTATTAAAGAAAAAGTATTAGCCGCGCGGCGCGCCGGTGTGCGCGACGTCATTCTGCCCGCGGAAAACGAAACCAACGTACACGAAGACCTGACACCGGAACAGCTTGAAGGCGTGAACATCCATTTTGTGAAGACCATTGAAGAAGTGCTGACCATCGCATTGCCTGCCAACCAGGCAGAAGAGAAGAAAGACGACAAAGCGCGCGAAGAAGTGCTGGTAAGAGCGTCGTAAATCCTCGCGTAGAGACGTAGCATGCTACGTCTCTACCAACCTATATACATATCAATCTATTTACCTCTATTATTTATTTGTTATTCTCTGCGCCCAGAGCTTCTTGACATCTGCTTTTTCCGGCTCTACCTACCGCATCGAAATGATAGTGTTCTAATTTTGCACGTTGTCCACGGGAATCGTATTCAGGGCGCTGTTTGGCGAGTAAACTGTTATAGAGTAGCTTTGATAAGCAAGATGGAGACCCCTCGAATTTTACCCACGAGCGCCGGGCGAGGAGGGCAGGTGTCGGCCGCGCAGCCAAGTTTCCCAGCAGGTTCTTCAGATGAGCCCAAGCTCCGTTTATCGCCGGAGCTTGTCCGCGAAGCGCGTCTCGATCTCGCCGCGCGCCTGGGCTACGGAGTCTACGGCTACGCTCTGATTTTTATCGCGTTGGGGGCCACGACGCGATATCCCGTTGAGCATCCAGTGCTGTTCTGGAGCCTGGCAACCGTCGTGTTTCTCGCTATGGGGATGCGCGTCACCCTGGCGCTTATGCGCGACCGCATGTACGCCGCTCATCCAAGATTGTTGATTTGGCTGCTGACCCTGGCCGTCGCGGCAGGTTCGGGCGTTTCGGGCCTGTTGTTCGTGAGCACTCTCCGTTCCTACGGCTTCGAAAACTGGACCTTCGTCATTGTTCTGCTCTGGATGGCGGGCATTGTGGCGGGCTCTGGCCTCTCCTTCGCACCCAACGTCAAGCTATTGGCGCTTCATGTTGTCCTCCTTCTCGGGCCGGTTACTCTCCAATGTCTCTTGATAGGCGGGGCTCAGGCCAACACTTTTGCCACGTTCTGTCTGGCGCTTTCTTTTTTCATGGCGCTGGTGGGCCGCTATATGCACAAGGTGTACTGGCAGCAGTTGCACGACCATGCGTTGGAGAAGGCGCGGGCGCGAGAGCTGGAACTGGCCAAGACGGCGGCCGAATCCGCGAACCGCGCCAAAGGCCAGTTTCTGGCCAATATGAGCCATGAGATCCGCACTCCCATGCACGGCATTCTTGGTATGGCGGAATTGGCCATGGACTCGGAGACGCCACAGGAATCCCGTGAGTACATTAAGACCTTGCGCAGTTGCGCCGAGGGACTTCTCGCGGTTCTCAACGACATCCTCGATTTCTCCAAAATTGATGTGGGAAAATTGACTCTGGAGAACATTCCTTTTTCCCTCCGCCACTCGGTCGATCAAGTCTGCAAGCTGGTACTTCCCCAGGCACGCGTCAAGGGATTGCTTTTAGAGTGCCAGATTGCGGAGGATGTGCCCGATGTGCTGGTAGGCGATCCCACCCGTCTTCGCCAGGTGTTGATCAATCTCGTGGGCAACGCCGCCAAGTTTACCGAGTCCGGATCGGTGAAGCTGCAGGTTTCGCAAACGCAGTTTGATTCGGCCAAGACTGAAAAGATCCAAAACCAGGCAGACTTAATCTTCCAGGTTTCCGACACCGGCATCGGCATTTCCGAAGAACAACAGAAATATATCTTCGGGGCGTTCGCTCAAGCCGACGGCGGAGTCACCCGGCGCTTTGGCGGAAGCGGCCTCGGCCTGGCCATCTGTTCCCAACTCGCGCAGTTGATGGGAGGACATCTCTCGGTGGAGAGCACGCCTCATGTGGGCAGCACCTTCCAATTCATCTGCACCTTTGCTATGGGAAAGGAGCAGGATTTGGCCATGCAGCCGACGCTTGTGGCGGAAAACGAGGCGCCGATGCGCATCCTGCTCGCAGAGGATAATCCCGCCAACCAACTGCTTTCGGCGAAGCTGCTTTCCCGGCGCGGACACAAAGTCAACGTCGTTTCCACCGGACTCGCGGCAGTCGATGCCTGGGAGGCAACAGAGTTCGATCTTATCCTCATGGATGATCAAATGCCGGTAATGGATGGAGTGGAAGCGGTGCGCCAGATTCGTTCCCGTGAGACCACCAACCGCCGCCGAAGGACCACGATCGTTTCTCTCTCCGCCAGCGCCATGGTTGGCGACCGTGAGCGCTTTCTGGCTTCCGGCATGGATGGCTATCTGGCCAAGCCCTTTACCGCAGAAGAGTTGTATGCGACCGTGCGGCAGTTCGCCAGTTCGAAACAGCGTATAGCCGGATGACCTGCAGACGTCTCTCTGCAGGGCGCACCGGGCTTGCGGCCTAATGTATGCTTTATCCATGCGGGTTCGCGTGCTTTTCTTTGGTCTCCTCACCGACGTGGTCTCGCGCCGCGAGGAGGAAGTAGATCTAAAAGAGGGGGCACAGATATCCGATCTTTTGGGGCATTACACGAGGGAATTTCCTCGCTTGCGTCCGTTACTTTCCAGCGTGGCGATTTCCGTGAATCGCGAATATGCCTCGACTGCGACCGTCTTGCGTGACCGGGATGAAGTCGCGCTGCTGCCCCCCGTCAGCGGCGGGAGCGGCGCCGCACGAACAGAGCCGGCACCGGGCGAGGCAGCGCAGGTGGAGATTGTCCGCCAAAAGATAGATACCCAGCGCATTGCCAATGTGCTGAAACATGCCAACGACGGCGCCTGCGCCATCTTCGAGGGAATTGTGCGCGACAACACGCGGGGCCGGCGGACTCTTTACCTGGACTACGAAGCTTACGAAGAGATGGCATTCAAACAGATGAATGAATTGCGTACGCAGGCCATGCAGAAGTTTGCCATCCGCGATGTGGCCCTGGTTCACCGCCTGGGCAGGTTGCAGATTGGCGAGACCAGCGTGGCCATCGTTGTGGCGTCGGCGCACCGCGCGGCCGCTTTTGAGGCCTGCCGTTGGCTGATTGATACATTGAAAAAGACCGTGCCTATCTGGAAGAAAGAGTACTTCGAAGATGGGGCGGTATGGGCCGATGGAGACCCCTTCCCGCCAGAGATTTCCCGGGCAACAGAAAGTAACGCTGCACCGCCGGACGCATCTAAGTGAGCAGATTCCAACTGGCTATGCGATATAACGCGCT
>QIAW01000218.1:3053-4042 GCA_003225655.1 Acidobacteriota bacterium | reverse complement strand
ACTACAACGCTCAGTTCCTCTACACCGAGGGCAACGGCACCAGCACAGGGAGATTCATCGGTGCAAACGGGGTACATGAATACGTCAGCCAAGGCAATGTGCACCAATCGCTCTCGCTGCAGAATATGGCCGAATACCGCCTGGCGCGTGCGCAGGAGGCGCTGGCCAAGGCTAATGCCGAGATTGCAACGCGTGGTTTAGCGGTCGCAGTGACCCAGGCCTATTACGGATTTGTTGTCGCCCAGCGCAAATACGGAATCGCGCAGCGCGCAGCTTCGGAAGCGCAGAAATTTTTTGATATCACGCAGAAGCTCGAGCACGGCGGGGAAGTCGCCCACGCGGATGCGATAAAGTCGCAGCTGCAATTGCAACAGCAGCAGCGCGCTTTGCAGGACTCACAGCTCGAAATGGACCGCAGCCGCCTAGAGCTTGCTGTCATCATTTTCCCTGGTTTCAACGAAAACTTCACCACGGTAGACGACCTCCAAAACATCCAGCCGCTGCCGTCGTTTCAGGAGGCCGAGGCGCAGGCGGGACAGCAGAACCCGCAACTCGCCGCCGCTCTGGCCGCCATGCGGGCGGCCAACCAGGAGGTCGCCGTCGCATGGAACGGCTTCCTGCCCAGTCTCGGGCTGGACTATTTTTACGGTATCGATGCCAATAACTTCGGCGCCAACGGGTTCGAGATAGGTACCCGCCGCCCGGTGCGCAATCTTGGCTACGCCGCAGCCGCCAGATTGGACTTGCCCATCTGGAATTGGGGCGCTTCGCACAGCAAGCTGAAAAGCGCGCACCTCGAACGCGATCAGGCAAAGCTAGAGTTGAGCTTCGCGCAACGCAAAATGGTTGCTGACCTGAAAACTTTCTACAGCGAGGCACAGATTTCGCGCAGCGAACTCGATTCGCTGCGGAGTTCCGCTGATCTGTCAGCGGAGAGCCTGCGTCTGACCACGCTGCGTTACCAGGCGGGCGAGGCAACCGTTCTCGAA
>QIAW01000218.1:0-2837 GCA_003225655.1 Acidobacteriota bacterium | reverse complement strand
GCGCCGATACGCGCCCATATTGCTGATTGCACTTGCACTCGCGGCGATGTGCGGCTGTTCGAGCGAGACCAAAGACGCCGAACAGCCGGTCCCGGTGCAAATTGTCGCCGTCCAAAAGACCACCTTACAGCAGACGATCGTGACTGACGCAGTATTGTTTGCTATTGCGCAATCGGCGCTGGTGCCGAAGATCAGCGCACCGGTGCAGAAGTTTTTCGTGAACCGTGGAAGCCGGGTGCGCGCCGGACAGTTACTGGCTGTGCTCGAGAATCGTGACCTCGCCGCGGCGGCACAGGAGAATAAAGGCGCATACGACCAGGCGCAGGCAGCATATGCCCAGACTACGGGTGCAGACCTTCCTCAGGAGTTGCAGAAAGCGCAACTTGATGACCAGGCGGCAAAGGCGCAACTCGACGCAGCGCAGAAGGTTTATGACAGCCGCAAAGATTTGTTCACGCAAGGCGCGCTGCCGCGCAAAGAACTCGATCAGGCGGGTGTTGACCTGACCAATGCGCACAATCAGTATGAAATCGCAGAGAAGCACTTGCAGGCGCTGCATGCTATAGGCCAGCAGCAGACGCTCAAATCGGCGAAAGGCCAACTGGAATCGGCGCAAGGCAAGTACAACGGCGCGGCGGCGCAGCTTGGTTATTCGGAAATCCGTAGCCCCATCAATGGTGTGGTGACTGACCGGCCGCTGTATCCGGGTGAAATGGCTGCGGCTGGCACGGCTTTGTTGACGGTGATGGACATCTCCCAGGTCACGGCTCGCGCTCACATCCCGCAGGCGAACGCGGTGCTGTTGAAAGTGGGAGATCAAGCCAGCGTGAGCGTGCCGGGAATTGATACTCCATTCAAAGGCAAAGTTTCTCTCGTCAGTCCGGCGCTCGACCCTGGCAGCACAACCGTCGAAGTCTGGGTGCAATTAAAAAATTCCCGCGGACAACTGAAGCCGGGTACAAGTGTGCAGCTTTCCATGGTCGCGCGGTCGGTGCCTGAGGCGCTGGCGATTCCGGCTGCAGCATTGCTCACGGCGCAGGCTCGGACAACCTCAGTCATGGCGGCGGGCAGCGACAGGCGAGCGCATCAAAAACAGGTGCAGACCGGAATTCGCGAGCAGGACCGCGTGCAAATCCTCGAGGGGCTTTCGGCGGATGAGCGTGTAGTGGGCTCCGGAGCCTACGGACTGCCTGACAACAGCAAGATTACGGAAGCCTCATCGCCCGGAGCAGCCAAAGACGGCGCGGCGAAAGATGAAAAGGAGTAGGAGGAGCGAGTGAACCGTCCCGAATCTGCCTACTGGTTCGCGCGTCACGCCAAGCCGCTTGTCTTTCTCATCCTGACCATCGCGGCGCTGGGCGGATATCTCGCGTTCAATATCCCGGTTGCAGTTTTCCCGACCACGAATTTTCCTCGTATCCTCCTGGCCGTTGATAACGGCGTGATGCCAATTGACCAGATGATGGTCACGATCACGCGCCCGCTGGAGGAAGCGGTCAACAGCGTGCCGGGGCTAGAAGAAGTGCGATCTAACACTAGCCGCGGCTCGGCTGAGATTGATCTCTTCTTCAACTGGAATGTGGACATGTTTCAGACGCTGCAATACGTGAATGCGGCCATCTCACGCGTGCAGCCCGAACTTCCCTCAACCACCACCATTGAGTGGGAAATGGCAACTTATGAGATCAAGCCGCGATTAAACCGGCTCAACGGCGTTGCCAGCGTGATTGTGCTAGGAGGAGAGGAGCCGGAGTTCCACGTCGAGCCTGACCCCGCGAAGCTGTTGACCGCGGGAGTGACGGTCACGGACATTCTCGATGCCATCAAGCGCACGAACCTGGTTGATTCTCCTGGGCTGTTCGAGCAGAACCATCAACTCGTGCTGGGCCTCATCAGCGGACAAGTGCACAGCCCCGAACAGCTGGCCAGTGTAGTCGTGAGGACAACATCCGCGGGGATTCCGGTGCGAATCGGCGATATTGCCAGCGTGGTTCCCGAAGTAAAGCCGGTTTACAAGATCGTGACTGCGAACGGAAAGCCGGCGGTGCTGCTCAACATCAATCGCCAGCCGGACAGCAACACCAAGGAAGTGGCGGATGAGGCGCACCAGGAAGTTGAAAAAATTCGCGCCGGCTTGCCTGCGGGCGTAAAAATCCAAGCCTTTTACGACCAATCGCAGCTCGTCACCGATTCGATCGCAAGCGTGCGCGACGCAATCCTGATTGGCGTGATCCTGGCTTCCATCATCCTGGTCGTCTTTTTGCATGACTGGGGGACTTCGGTGGTTGCCGGACTGGTCATTCCAGTCACGGTTCTGATCACGTTCGTTGTCTTGAAAGTATTGGGCGAGAGCTTCGACCTGATGACACTGGGCGGGCTGGCGGCCGCGGTCGGGCTGGTGATTGATGACGCCATCGTCGTGGTCGAGAATATCGTGCTGCATCGTGATGCCGGACAGGGGAAGCTTGAGGCGGTTCGCAGCGCACTGCACGAGATCACCGCTCCGCTGATTGGCTCGACCGTAACTCCGGTGGTTGTGTTCCTGCCTTTGATTTCAATTACCGGCGTGACCGGTACCTTCTTTCGCGCACTGGCCGTGACCTTGGGCGTTTCGTTATTTACATCGCTTGCACTGGCTTTGACTTGGACCCCCACCTTGAGCAGTTACTTCATCCGCAAGAATGCGCCTGAGTCACGCAACGGGGATGAAGAAGAATCATTTGTCAGGTTGCTGGCGGCGGAAGAGGCATCGCTTGGAAGTCGTTTCCGCAAAATTATCGAGTTCCATCAGAACTGGTTGCGCCGAGCGCTCGAAAAGCCTCTTTGGTTGGCTGGAG
>QIAW01000213.1 GCA_003225655.1 Acidobacteriota bacterium | reverse complement strand
CGACGCTGGCCAACGTGCGCGGCAGGTTGTGTTCTTCGTTGTGCGTGATGATGACGATGCTTAGCGATTGGCTCATTTGCGCATTGACTCAATGACTCATTAACGGCCAACAGAGGATAACTCAGCAGCAGTAAGAAAAAGCTGGAAGCTCATCGAGAAGATGCTTTGAAGCTGCAAGGCGGAAGAGGCAGGCTCGGGGTCCCTCGACTGCGCGCTCAGTCCGCCCGCCGCGGCGGGCTCCCTCGCGCTCCGCTCGGGATGACAGTCTTTTTTGGTTTGCTGACGGCACGACTGAAGTCGTGCCCTTTCAAAGAATGCTTTCCCAAAAAAGAAAAGAGCCACTGTGGAGAACGATCCAGTGGCTCGATGGGCTTGGTTAATTCGCCGGTGGCGTTTGCGGACGCTGCGACAGCGGAGGCGCTGCTTGCGGTTGTTGCTCGGGCGGGCGCGGGACGACGTAAGGCACGGCCAAAGGAGTTGTCACTACGCCCACTTCGGCTTCGCCAAGCTGGATGTGATTGTTGGGCAAGGTCTGTCCGGTGACCCGGTCCAGCTCCACCCGCGACTTTTCGTAGGCTGACATGGCAGCCACCAGATTGGATTCGGCGGTAGCTACATCGCGCTGCGCCTGCAAGACCAGGGTGTTGGTGGAAGCGCCGAGAGCGTACTTTTTCTGCTCCGCGTCGAGCGACTGCTCGGCCAGTTTTTGCCCGTCCTGCGCCGCTTGTACGCGGGCGCGATTTTGCTGCAAAGCGAACTGCGCGTTGCGCACTTCAATACCGATCTGATTGCGCAACTGCTGCAAGCGGAGCTCGGCTTGGCGGTACTCGAGCTGGCTGCGGACACTATCTGCCTGAGCGGCGCGGTTGCGGATGGGAATAATGAGGTTCACTCCTACGCCTTTGTCGGGCGCGCTGCTGTCGAACAAGCGCGCGAAAGCATTGGGCAGCCCGGTATTAAAGCGACAATTGGGCGGCGCGGGAGCAGAAGGCGAGCCGCAAAGCAAGGCGGCGGTGGGATCACCGGCCAATCCAGCCGCCCCGTAAAAGCCGAACAGATCAACTTGCGGCAGCAAAGCATTCTTGGCTGCCTTCTCGCTGATTTCGCGGTTGGTAAGGTCAAGATTCGATTGCTCGATCTCCGGCCGGTTATTGAGAGCTTGCTGCACTAAGTCCTCCATAACCGGCGCCGCCACGGCCGGCGGAAGCTGCATGGTGTCGGTGGGGATGACGGGCGCTTCCGGCAGGGGCGAGCCTTTCGCCATCGAACGGGTAACGGCATTTTTTATCAGCGATTGTTGCAGTTCCAGATTGGTTTGGGAAACGATCAGGTCCTGCTGGCGGGTGGATAAGTCGCTTTGCGCGCGCACCACTTCGATGGGCGCCAGCGTGCCGATCTGCACCTGCTTCTGATTGTCGGACAGCGTCTTTTGCGCCAGCGCTACCGAGCGCTCTTTTACTTTGACATCTTCGTAGGCGTTGACCAGGTCCCAATAAATATTCTGGATCTGCGAAACCGTGGTTTCCACCTGCTGGCGGAAGGCGGAGTCGGAAATCCTGCGGTCGTTCCTGGCGATGCGGATGAAGCGCAGATTGGGCTGAAATCCGAAGCCCTGCAGCAAGTGTTGGCGAAGCTGAAAACGGAAGCTGGAGTTGATGGAAGGCTGCAGGCTGGTAAATTTGCTGTTGCTGATCTGGCGGCTGTTGTCGAAGGTCAGGCCCATGTCTGTACCGGTGGCCCAGCCCTGCGAGTAGTTGAAATTGGCAGTCACGCTGTTCTGATTGAGCGTGGGAACGCCGGTAGTGACGGTGTTGGAGAGCGGGAACACCGCATGCTCGATCGATAGCGTGCTGGTGACAAAGGGATCGAACGATTCCACCGCCGGCCCCACGCCGCTGGTGGAAAGCACCAGGCCGCCGGTGCCCGCGCCGGCGCCGCCCGCGCCGCTGGTGGTGCCGCCGGCGCCCGCGCCCTGAGCGCCGGTGCCGAAGCCGCCCACGCCGCCGCCGGGCGTGCCTTGTACCACGCCGGTGTTCACGCCGCGGGTGCTTTGGCCAGCCTTAGCGCGGAGAATGTCGGTATCAGCAATGCTCAAGTTGTATCGGGCAATGGCCAGATCAAGGTTGTTCTCAAGAGCCAAAGCAATGGCATCGTCCAGCGAAAGCATGACCTTGCCGTTCTGCAGCAACTGGTCGATGCGCGGCGAATTTCCCAGAAACGCGGCGTCGACAGATCGCGTCATGTAGGGCGCGATGGGATTGGGAAAATGCGAGCGCGGACGAGAGTAATCCGCCAACTTGGGCGCCGTCTTGCTTGCCGCCGCGGCAGCGCTGGGAGCTGGCGGCGGTGAGGCAGGCTGCTGCGCGGCAGGCGCTTGCGAAGAAGATGCATCCTGCGTCCAGCCAAAAGTGGCGACGCCAAAAATCAAGACTAGAGATAAGACCAGCACAGCTACTCGCTCGATGCGCATTCGCGTAATCTCCAAAGAAAAAGATTGCCGTAAGGGTTTAGTACGAAAAGCCTTGGATAATAGTTCGCCGAATCAATCCGAGCTAAAAGTTTCAAGTGTATCTTGGCTTGCTGCCACAGCCCTGCCTCTTTGCAAAACTTTACAGTGTATCGTTTCAACTTAGACGCTAGACGATCATTTTGGTGAACCTGCGGGCCGCCAGCAGCAGCACAATGGCGCCCATCACAAACAGCACAGCCGCCTGAAACCAGAGTTCCGCTAAGCCCGCTCCGCGCAGGATGACGCCGCGGGCGATATCCACCATGTAGGTTGCCGGGATCAGACAGCTGATGGCGCAGAACGGCAGCGGCATGGTGTCGCGCGGAAAAACATAACCGGAAAGAAAGATGCTGGGCAGCATGGTCATCATGGCGAGTTGCATGGCTTCGGCCTGCGAGTTCGCTTTGGTTGAGATGAGCATGCCGATGGCAAGATTCACAAAAAGATAACTGGTGGAAAGCAGTGCCAGCAACAGCACGTTGCCGTGCATAGGCACGAAGAAGACGAAGCGCATGAACAGCAGAA
>QIAW01000217.1 GCA_003225655.1 Acidobacteriota bacterium | reverse complement strand
ACTTGCTGATACAAAAAGGAGACTACTGGGAAATCAGCTACCAAGGCCGAAGCTCGCTTCTGGAGGATACTCGCGGTCTGCGCTACATCGCTCTGCTGGCGCGAGAGGCAGGTAAAGGACCGGTACACGCGAACGAGTTGGCGGCGCTTGCAAGCGGGAATACTTCAGCGGTTGTGGAGCTGACAGGCAAGCATCCGGTGATGGACTCGGCGGCTGAGAATCGGCTTATCAAACGGCTGGAGGAAATCGGCTTTAAGAGAAACACGGCTATGGCGCAAGACAACTACGAGAGAGTGTCTGAGATCGACGAAGAAATAGATCGCATAGCGGCGGAGCTGCAACGGCTGCGCTTGCCCAACGGAGGGCGCGCCACCTTCACTACCTCGGCTGAGAAGGCCCGGAAGGCGGTCAGCAAGGCCATCACCGAGAGCATTGCCAGGATGGCCGACGATCCGGGACTTGAGCCGCTGAGCAAACATTTCGCCAGCACCATCCAAAAGGGGCAATGGCTCTCTTACAACGGCAACGCGGAGTGGCATATCGACTTTCATTTCTCACCACAGCGCAGTAAGACGTCTGCCACTCCAAAAGTAGCGGCCGCCAGGGCCGCCAACGCAAGATAAGAATCCCATTTTCTCTGTTTGCCCTCCCAAAAGTAGCGGTTGCTACCCGTAAAGTCGCCCTTCTTGATTGACGGGTTTGAGGCTGAAGGCAGCCACTCAACAGCGGCGTCATTCCCTATCAAAATGGAGGATTAACATGAGCCAGTTTCTGCAGCAGCTTACCGGCAATTTCACCAATAACTTTGTGGCGATAGCCATGACACTGATTGCACTCGGATTGGGATTGTTTTCAATTCTTTACCTCAACAAACGCAGACAGTTGCTTCACAAAGAGCGCATGGCTTCGCTGATCAAAGGCTTGCACTACGCCGGCGTGGCCCAGGAGATCTTTGGCAAGACCAAGCCTAAACAGCCATGCAACCACCTTTTGTGCGGTCTCCGCTGGCTTCTGGGAGCCGTGGGGCTGGCATCGGCGGTCTACGGATACATAGCTTTGCAGCCGGGCACAACGGTGAACGACGCAATTCGCGGCGCCCTGACCGGAGCCATTCCAGCCGCGATCGGTCTGGCGCACCTGATTTTCAATTGGCTGACCGGACGAGCGAAACTGCCGGTTCCGAACCTGCCCATTGGATACCGGCCTGGTCTTTACTATCGACCCGCTTATCGCCCTAACCTGATCAGCTCCAGACAGAACCACTAGAGAAGAGGCCCTTATGCCGCATACCTGGTTAGAGCTTGACTTTGCCCCGACCATCGGTGAACTCGAAAAAGCGGTGCCGACTTTGAGTTCAGAGGTGAACCGGTTTGCGCGCGATCTCGAAGCGGAAGAGGCGCGCAAACCGCTAAGGCAAAGCGCATCCACGCAATCCGGCGGTTTGCGGAGATTGCCGCTTCGACGGCCGATCGCTTCCCAAGTGAGGCTTCCGGCGCGGCTCGATACGCAAATCCCAGCAACCATCCTGCGGCCGCGAGGCAAAGTAGCCAAGAGGCGAACCTCCGCAGAACCAGGAGCCGAGTTACAAATTGCTGTCCAGCATATTGCTGACGCGATCCGCGCCCGGCTCCTGGGTTTGCGCAAGGGGCTGCAAAAATTTCAAAGCGAATTCGCCCGCTTTGCAGCTACCGCTCACCTGTTTTCGCTTTCGATCTCCAAAAGGAGGACCCTATGAGTTCGTTGGAAGACAAGCTGATATCAATGCTGGCCATCGCGGCGGTTGGGTGGTTACTTTTGGGTTTGCTTGGTCTTCACGCGAAGGTTCCTGGCAAGCCGGCGGCAATCTTGACACCAGCCGAGCAGGAAGCAAAGGTGCACACCATTGCGGAAGCGATCGCCATGGCTGAAGGCTACTACGCAACCGGGGAGCATGACGGGCACTCGCTTCCTTATCTGCTTAATAATCCTGGGTCACTGAAAAAACCAGCGCTCGGTGCCGAGGACCTGCCAACCTGGAAAGATACGGGACTGGTTATCTTTCCCAGTGAAGACATGGGATGGGCGGCGCTGCGTCATCAGATTGAGCTCATGCTCGATGGTGATAGCTCCATCTACAGCCCTTCCGATACCTTGCTGCTGGTGGCAAGCAAATATGCCGACGGAGACCTGAACTGGGGGCGGCACGTAGCTTCGACGCTCGGCGTCTCACCTGATTCGACCTTGGCCGATATCGGGGAACACCTCACGTTAACTGTTCCTGGTCCGGAACAAACGCCAATGATAAAACCTGCGCAGCTAACGCCAGTATCGTCGCCGGCAAAATAGCCGCGGCTGTTTTGCTACTTTATCCCGGACAGCGGGCAAAGAGAAGTCGCCCGGGAATTTCTTGTTACGGATGCGCTGATTGCTCCAATCGCTCGAGTCGCGTTCGCAGATCGCCTAACTCTGATTCCATCAGCTGCGCTTTTGCTTCCGGCAGTTCCCGGGCTCGATCGACCGATGAGATCAGCACGCGCAGATTGATGGTCAGCAGCTCTACTTCGACCAGCTTGATACGAATATCGCCGGCGATGACCAGTCCCTTATCGAGTACGAGTTCGAGCACGTCGGCCAGGCTCGAGCCATTGGTGGAGTGCGTGATTTGCGGCATCGGAGGTTCCTAATCCAGCAGGGTTCCAATCGGTCCGAGATCGAGGTTCAGGTCATCGATCTCAAATTGGATCTGCAATTCCTTGATTTTTGTTTCGAGCTCCATCAAGCCACGTCCAAGCCGGTCGATCTCTGCCCGGTCGAGGCTGCCATCTTCTATTCTTCGCATGGCTTGCTTTTCCATGAGCTGGCGAATGAGTTCGACAAGCGATAACACCAGTTTCAGCAGGCCGCGTTCGACCTTTCCAGCTTCAAGATTAATTCGTGCCGGTGACGAGGTTGATGCCTGCCGTGGTGCTCCGACTTCAAAAGAAACTTTGTAGTCACCGGATTCGCAGTTGGTTTCGATGTTGATCATCGGTCACGTTCCTATATCGATCTGTGATTGTTGCTTCTTTTTCCGAAGTCACCACTATGTTCAATGCCAGATAAATCAAATCAATGCCGGCCACTGAGATGACCACCTCTCCGGCGACGACTGCACCTTTGTTGAGCACACGATCGAGCACTTCGGAAAGGCTCACGGGCCTTTCGAAACCCCGAGGCCGTGGCGGAGGAGTATGCCGCATGGTTGCCGCCAGTGACTTGGTCATCGCTACCTGCATAGGTCACAGCGGCGACGCATATGCGTACGCTCATACGTCAGCACATTGCCGGCCTGGTCGAGCTGCAGCTCGTAGAGGCCGAGCACATCATTCATGTCGGGTACGCCGGCCCGTTCAACCAGTTCAACCGAGACCCGCCATCCGTCATCAGCGCGCGCTACCGAGGTAACCGAGGAAACTTTCAGCTTCAAGATCGAAAGCGCGCGCAACGCGCTCTCAATGACCTGGACCATGGTCAGGACGGGAGCCGCCGTCACAGGAGCCCTGGCTTCCGCGGAAGAGGAGCCGGAAACTGCCTCGACCTTTGGAGCAGTCGTCGATGACCCTGCCTGCGATCCGGGCGTGGACGTAGCAGACGATACTTGTGGCGGTAATTGATTGCTTATGGGCGCCTGTCTCACGTCTGTTAATTGAGGAAGAGAGCGATCACTTGTTGGCTGTGGTCTTGCCGGGTTCTGGATTGTGCTCTCTAACGCAGCCGGCAGGGGCATTTTCGCCTCACGCAGAGGAAAGAAATCATTTGGATTTGCGCCAAGCACGTTTAACAGTTCCATCAGAAATGCAGGGCGAGCCGCGGCCTCTTCATGATTCTGATCATGATCGCTAACCGTAGAGGTTCGGTTGGGAAGAAGACTTGATAAAGGACGCAGAGTTTTTCCCGCCATGTTTCCAGATTGTCCCAACACGCCGTAAATTTCAGCCGCAAGCTCGGCAAAAGAACCTTGTTGCAATCCGGCCTCCTGGAGCACAGGGTCTGGCGAACTGGTACGCACCGAAGCAGTAGACGAGGAAGGGGATTCTGGCGTGTTGATAGAAAGTTCACTGAATTCCATGGTTCGCCCCGGCATCTATCCCTTGCTCTTCCGCGATTCCCGCAGCTTGCGATTTAAACCTGGCAATCTGCTCCAGGCGCTCGACCAGCCGGCATTCACGCGCTTCAAATTCTCTTTCGGAGATCGTGCCGGCTTCGAGCAGCATGTAAAGCTCCTGCAGCTCCTGACGAATGGGCGTTTCATCAAGCCATTCTTCCTGCGCTTTTTTTGCCAGGGACTGAAACAGAAAAAAGACTGCTTTCCCGGGCGCCATAATCAAATCATCGATCAAGAACATCTTTCACCTCAGGCATTCTGCGCATGGGCTGCGTGGTGCAGGCGCAAGTTGACGAAACTGTAAGGCGGCCAGGGGCCGTTGTATTCGAGAGCAAAGCTGGAATCGAAAAATCCGGCGGTTTCTTCGAGCGCCTGGGCAAACTCGATCGAGCGCCTGCGCTCAATCAGCAGGGCGGCATTGCAGACGGTTTTTTCGTCGCGAGGCGGATTGACGCGTTTGTCATAGATGGCTTGGTCGAGGCCACTCCACAGAATATCGCTCAAGCGGTTGCGCTCGCTGCTCAGCCGAGCCTCGAAAAGAGAGCCGACTGCTATCTTTTCATCGAAAGAAGCTTGCGATTTCCGGAATACCCGGTCGCGAGCTTCGCGCAATTGGTTATCACAGAGGACTAAATACGCGAAGATATTTTCCACATTCCAGCGAAGTTTGAGGCCAAGCTCGACTTTGCCGGTCAGTCGCTCCAGTTCGGCGCGAATCGCGCTGCAGTTTTCTCGTAACACATCGAGAAGCTGCTCCTCGGTTTCCGAAAGATGTCCGAAGGCCGCGGGAATGAGCACATGCCGGCCGCAGACTTCGCGAACGACCCTGTGGTGTGGCTCAAGATTGCTGCGTGTGGGGGTGAATTTCTGCACGGGATGATCGCTGACCACGGCGGCGAGGTCGCCAAAGGTCACAAGGCGAACCGGCGCATCGGCCAGGCCGCGGAGCCCCTCCCCGGGACTGCACTCAGCCGTGGTGAAACCATATAGATACATGCCAATCGACGACATAATTTCCGCAACTCCTGGGATTTCTACAGCTATCTCGCTGCACGTTCGGCGGGCAGCCTCAGTATTGGACTACCATCTCAGCACAGCCACTGGAAAAGATCCTGGGCCGCGCCGGAAGCTCCCGCGCAGCGGGCGGAGACGCCAGTTGGCTGGCTGGCCGCGGCGCCGCCTGGATGGCAGGCACGAGCTGGGTCTCGGCGCCGGCAATCTGCGTTAAGCGTCCGTCAATGCGGCTGATTCGTT
>QIAW01000214.1 GCA_003225655.1 Acidobacteriota bacterium | reverse complement strand
AAGCTGCCCTCTCCTTCCACGATTACCTTGCCTGCCGGAACCAGAATTCTCATGGCGCTCAAGAGTCCTCTTCACACAACCTCTGCTGTAGCCGGATCGGGTCTGTATCTCGAGACCGTTTCTCCCGTCGTTCAGGAAAATCATGTTGCTATTCCTGTCATGACACAGGTGCTGGGCACAGTGGATGGTGACAAGCGTCCCGGACGGGTCCAAGGCCGGGCTCAATTTCATTTTCGCTTTACCAATCTGGTATTCGCAAATAATTACGTTCTGCCCATTGATGGCGCATTGCAGAGTCTGCCCGGCAATAAAAAAGTTCGCACACAGGATGCGGAAGGAACCATCCAGCCCGTAGACCAGATCGATGACGATGTTGTCACCCTGGCAAAAGGGTCCGTGCTGGGTTTTCTTGTGGGAACATTTCGCGGCGGAACAATCAAGCCGACCGGGAACTCCGCCATTGGCGCCGGTATCGGCGCCGGCCTGGCATTAGGAAAGGTTTTATTCACGCGCGGAGACGAAATTCAGCTCGACAGCGGCAGCCTGGTGGAGATGGTTCTGGAACATCCCGTCTCGGTTGAGCTCGATCACGTTCCGAGTAACGCTGAATCTCTCTTGCAGTCGCGTTACGCGCTGGCGGAGGTGAACCGCAGTCCAGGCCGTTCTGCTGTGAAACCTCCCAAATCACGGCTAAGCCTTCTGCGTTGGCTGTGGCTACTTTACCTGATCAAGTAAACGGGAAGGCCAATTGAGATGGCAAATTTATTCTCCTGGTACTGCTTCTGGAAATTTCCGATGCGCCTGTCACTAGGCTGCAAGTTTTGTCACCCTGGCCGTTCATCTCCCAGGTGCTTTTCGGGCAGCCCTGGTGGCTCTTGAACTGAATGGCTTGCGAAAGGAATACTCGTTATGAAAATACAGTTAAACTGGAAACGGAATGTACCCTGGGCGATGGTCTTTTTCCGCGCCGTGCTGGCCCCGGTAGTCGTTCTCATCAGCCGGATTCGGCCCAATGGGCTGCTGCTCGTCTCCTGTGTCGTCTTTGCCCTACTCTCCGATATCTTCGATGGCATCCTGGCTCGCCGCTGGAAGGTCGCTACCGGACTGCTGCGCCGCTGCGACACTATTGCGGATACCATCTTCTACGCCGGCGTGATCCTGGTCGTGCTGCTACGCTATCCCGCGACAGTAAGCCGCGTATGGCCCCTGCTGCTGGCGGTCGTGGCGCTTGAACTGGCCCAACATTTGTTCTCCATCGTGAAGTTTCATCGCCTCGCCAGCTACCATTCAACACTCTCCAAGATTTGGGGGCTTCTGCTGGCTACAGCCATGATCGCTTTGCTCGGACTTGGCTGGGACAAGCTGCTCGATCTCGCCATCGCATGGGGCATCCTGTGCAATCTGGAAAGCTTTGCCATGTCGTTCGTGCTGCCCGCCTGGCACCATGACGTGCCCACGTTGGCTTATGCCATCTGGATGCGCCGCGAAATGGAGTATCAGGCAAGATTGCAATCCAAGCCGGAGGTAGTCGGCATCTAGGGTCGGGTTGGCTCTGTTAATACTCCGGCTTCATTGAGGTTTTGTGAATTGTCATGCTGAGGGCGCGTTCTGTGCGCCCGAAGGACCCCGGGAGGTGATCATCGCTGCCATTCCGTATCAAGGCATTTTTCTGAAAAACTTCACGCGCCTTGAAGGAGGTATCTTTGGGTCTGATTGCTGTGGTCTGATTGCGGTACGCTGATTGCTACGTGTTCACTGAATGCGGAGTGCTAAATAATCCATCCCCCGCCCACCACGTTGTCTCCGTCATACAACACCACCGCCTGTCCGGGAGTGATGGCCCGCTGCGGCTGGTCGAAGGTCATGGTGATTTCGTCGTCGCCGGTCTGCTGTGCGGTGGCGGAGGCAGGCTCATGGCGGTGGCGTATCTTGGCCGTGACCCGCATAGGCTGTTCGAGACCGGCTACAGAAATCAGGTTGATGCGCCGCGCCCGCAACGTAGTAGAGTGCAACTCGTCGCCAGCGCCAACCACGACTTGCTTCTGGTTTCCGCGAATCTCCAGAACGTAGAGCGGCGAACCGGTGGCTACGCCCAGTCCCTTACGCTGGCCCACCGTGAAGTGATGGATGCCGCCATGCTCGCCCATCACCTTTCCAGAAGGGGTCACCAGCTCGCCGGCGGTATCGGGCAGCGCCTCGCCTTGCTCAGCAAGGTATGCGTCAATAAACTTCTTGTAATCCCCGCCGGGAACAAAACAAATCTCCTGCGAATCGGGCTTCTCTGATGTCACCGGGGACAATCCCAGCGCTCGCGCCTTTTCGCGCACCTCGGGCTTCACCATGTTTCCCAGCGGAAAGATGGTGCGGCTGAGCTGCTCCTGGGTGAGTCCAAAAAGGAAGTAACTTTGATCGCGCGAGCGGTCGACCCCGCGCAGCAGGTTCCAGCGCTCGCTAGCCGGATTGAACTCGATCCGGGCATAATGGCCCGTAGCCAGGGTGTCAGCCCCAATCTGTTGTGCTGTAATGAGTAACTGGTCAAACTTCAAGTGATTGTTGCACAGACTGCAGGGTACGGGCGTCCTTCCCGACAGATACTCTTCAACAAAGGGCCGCACCACGTCCTGCTCAAAGCGCTGCTCATGGTTGACCACGTAGTAGGGGATATCGAGCGTCTCGGCGACGCGGCGGGCATCGTAGACATCATCAATCGAACAGCAGCGGCCGCGGACCTGCTCCGGCATGCCTTCGTGGCCGGCAAGCCGCCGCTGGTTCCAGAGCTGCATCGTCAGTCCGACAATGGTGTGCCCCTCGGCGCGCAGCATGGCTGCGACAGTGGAGGAATCCACCCCGCCCGACATAGCTACCGCGATGGTCTTTGAAGAGCCACAACACCCAGCCGAAACCGTTCGTCTGGACAAAATCGGCTGACGCCATCCTCGATTCTATCGCTCGTTATTGCCGACGAATTAACGACTCAGGACACTAGTTACTTCCCACACCAGCAACCAGGCGGACAAGGTTTCACCACTATTAGAAATGTCCGCCCGAGAACATTTTGACATGCCTAAACTGGATCTTGGCCGAGGCAGCTCCCAAAGTCCCATAGCACCCATATTTGGTGTAGAACGTTCCCCCCGGATTAGTTCCTGTCCACACCAGCGAACCGTTTATATAGATCCGTGTAGCGCGAGTATTGACATTGTTGATGCTATTCAGCCGGAATGATTTTCCGTACAGGCCAGTAGCAATCAGACCGGATTTGGTTCCACCGCCCATGCGAACGCTACCGCCGTTAAGGTTTTCCTCTCGCACGATCAGCCACGGTCCCGTGGGACCATTAAAGATCTGATGGATCGACTCGTTGTTCGACGGCGTCGAGATCGTTATATCAGCCTGGAACTGCCTGGTGCCGCTGCTGTATTCATCGCGATATCTCCTCTCCACGCGATTGGAGGTGGTGTTCACCAATTGGAATGTCTCGACCCCGCCCGAGTTGGAATAACGGCCTCCTCCATTAACGATGCTGGTGCTGGCGCCCGGGAATTGGTTGATATGGTCATGAGTTTCCACTTGGATATTGCTGGAAGGAAAGATCTGCGTCCAGCCACTACCAATCTGGGCAGAGGCCATTTGCGCTGTCACTGCCAAACTTAGGCTCAATGCTAACGTTGCCAGAACTGTACGATTTGCCTGCTTCATTATGTTTTCCTTGAATTGGAGTTGCGCGATTTCAGACATAGTCACGCCGCCGGGCATTTTAGTCCCGCAATCTGGAGAAGCAAGTTATGGTGGAGTTAGTTAACTTGTTATTTACGCGCTGAAACCCAAGAATGGAGGGGACTTAACCGTAAATACTTATACTTTGGCTAATGCTAACTGCCAATTACTAAATGCTTTTTATACACCGGCGAAAGCTCCCGCAATCTAGCCACAGTTGGCGGAATAAGAGAGAGAGCAAAATCCACATCCTCGGCGGTATTGAGCTTGCCCAGGCTGAAGCGCACGCTGGCGCGGGCGCGCTCCGAGGCTAACCCCATCGCCATCAGGACATGAGAAGGCTCCAGCGCTCCCGAAGAGCAGGCCGCGCCGGTCGAGACCGCCAGCCCCTTCAGGTCGAGGGCAATGATGAGGGCCTCGCCCTCGATGTGGTCGAAATGGATATTCGTGGTGGTAGGCACGCGGGGAGCGCCCTCTCCATTCACTCCGGTTTCATCCACCGCATTCAAGATTCCCTGCTGCAGCCGGTCGCGCAAAGCCTCGAGGCGCGCGACTTCACCGTTCCCAAAAGCTTCAACCGCAATTTCCGCAGCTTTGCCCAGAGCAACGATGCCGGGCACGTTCTCCGTCCCCGCGCGGCGCTGGCGCTCGTGATTGCCGCCATAAAACAGCGGATCAAGCAGCGTGCCCTTGCGCACGTAGAGCACGCCAGTCCCCTGCGGGGCATGCATCTTGTGGCCCGAGATGGAAAGCAGGTCGCAGCCGATCTTCTGCACGTCAATGACGCACTTCCCTGCCGCCTGCACGGCATCGGTGTGGAAATAGACGTCGGCCTCGGTGGCAATGCCGCCAATGGACTCGACCGGCTGCAACACTCCGGTCTCATTGTTCGCCATCATGATTGAGATCAGGCGGGTGTTAGGGCGTAGCGCGCGCCGCACGTCCTCAGGATCGATCACGCCGCGGCCATCCACCGGAACATAGGTGACGATTGCCCCCATCTTTTCCAGCCGGTGGCAGGAGTTAAGGACGGCATGGTGCTCAATGGTCGAGCTGATCACATGATCGCCGCCGTGGACCATACCAAAAACAGCCAGGTTGTCGGCCTCGGTCCCGCCGCTGGTAAAGACAATCTCGGCAGCGCGGCAGTTCAGCAGCTTGGCCACGCTCTCGCGCGCACGCTCAACCGCCGCCCGCGTCTGCTGCCCGTGGTGATGGATGGACGAGGCGTTCCCAAAGCGCTCACCCAGATAGGGACGCATGGCCTCCAGCGCCTCTGGCAATAGAGGCGAGGTGGCGTTATTGTCCATGTAGACGCGCCGCATACTTCTATTGTATCCGCCCTGTTGTCTCCCGGAATCAACCAAAAGTCGCTCCCGTGCGAATCTCATTCGCACCTATGTGATATCAAAACCGGCCATTTTGAGGAATTTTGGCGCATCATTGCAAGGGATGCGGCTTAGTGCCGGGTCATCGACGGCACTGAGAGTGCAGGGCTATGTGGCCCTTACAAGGTCTTTGAAAATCTGCTGGCAACCGGGTTCGGAAATCTCTTTTCTGATCGTAGCAGTTTGGAGCTGATCAAGTAATGCCTCGTGTGGAGTCGATTTTCACCAATAACTATGCGGCCATCGGGCTAATCGTGGGCGCTTGCTCATTTTGCTTGCAATACCCCACCCCCTCACTACCTGAGCGGCGCAGAACAAGGGAAATTGCGCAAGGCGGAGCGGGAACTTCCAGCTTGCGACAAATTTTTGCGGCGCTTGAACTGCTAAAATCGTCTAATCAGCAATGTTTAAGAACCTGCGCAGCTTGAAGCCGTATTTCTGGAGATACCGGTGGGGCTTTGTCTTCGGTGCGCTTTCGGTCCTGCTCACCAATGGCATCTGGATCCTCTTCCCGCAAATCATCAAGCACGCGATAGACGACCTGAACTCGGGCGTCACCCGCCATAAGCTGGTGGTCTATTCCCTGCTGCTGGTCTCAGTGGCGCTGGCCAAAGGGATCTTCCAGTTCCTTACCCGCTGGAAGCTGATCGGCATTTCGCGCGAGATTGAATTCGATCTGCGCAATGACCTCTTCCGCCACCTGGAAGGGCTTTCCTATTCCTACTATCAGCGCACCCGCACGGGCGACATCATGGCCCGGGCGACGAATGATTTGAACGCAGTTCGCATGCTGCTGGGGCCGGCCATCATGTATTCGGCCAATACCATTATTTTCACCGCCGGCGCCCTGATCTTCATGTGGCACATCAGCCCGCGGCTGACCATGTACGCCTTTCTTCCCTTACCCCTGGTTAGCGTCATTATCCAGTACTTTGGACGCAAGATCCACGAGCGCTTCGAGCGCATCCAGGCGATGTTTTCCGATATTTCCGCCCGCGCCCAGGAGAATTTTTCCGGAGTCCGCGTGCTCCGCGCCTACGTTCAGGAAAAAGCCGAGATTGAAGCCTTCGAAGCCGCTAACCAGGAGTACATTCGCCGCAGCCTGCTGCTGGTCCGCCTGATGGGCATGCTGTGGCCCACGCTGGAGTTGCTGCTGGGCTTGGCCATCGTGCTGGTGTTGTGGCTCGGCGGACGAGAAGTGCTGCTGCACCGCATGACCGTGGGTGACTTCGTCGCCTTCAATACCTACATGGTGCAGCTCACCTGGCCGATTATCGCGCTGGGCTGGGTATTGAACATCTTTCAGCGCGGCACCGCGTCTGTCGGACGGATCAACGAAATCTTCGCAGAAAAGCCCGAGATCGCCGACGCGCCTGTGCCCCAGGCGAAAACCTGCGAAGCAATTCGAGGAGAGGTTGAATTTCGTAATCTGGACTTTAGCTACAATGGCGTTCCCGTGCTCAAGAACGTGGACCTGCATATTCCGGCGGGAACAAGTTTGGCGATTGTCGGTCCCACCGGCTCGGGGAAATCGACCCTGGTCAACCTGATTCCCCGCGTCTACGATGCCGCGCCGGGCGCCGTGCTGCTTGATGGCCGCCCTATTCGCGAATTTTCACTAGCCGAATTGCGCAGCAACATCGGGTTTGTGCCCCAGGAAACTTTCTTGTTCAGCGACACCATCCGTGAAAACATTGCTTTCGGCGCCGAACAGGCCGGCGATTCGCAGATTCATGACGCAGCCAGAGCCGCCAACATCTCCGCAGACATCGAAGGCTTCCCGGAAACGTATTCCACCATGGTAGGGGAACGCGGCATTACTCTTTCCGGCGGGCAAAAGCAGCGCACCGCCATCGCCCGCGCTATTTTGCGAGATCCGCGCATTCTGGTCCTTGATGACGCCCTCTCCAGCGTCGACACCCACACCGAAGAGAAGATCCTCACCCACCTGCGCGAGGTAATGCGCGGACGCACCACCATCTTTATTTCGCACCGGGTCTCGACCGTGCGCAACGCCGACCGTATTGCCGTGCTGCATGGCGGCAGCATCGTAGAGCTGGGGACACACGAGGAATTAATTACCCGCAACGGATATTACACCGATCTGTATAACAAGCAGTTGCTGGAAGAAGAGCTGGCCGAAGTTTAATGGTGGTGGGAAAGAAAGTTATTCGTAATGTTGCAAGCATTTGTTGACGAAAGCGAGCGTGCCGACATAGTTGGGCTAAAGCCCGACAGATTTAACGCTTACGGCACGGCTGAAGAGGCTGCGGAAAAACGTTTATTTTGTGCGCTCCGCTTGCTACGCGCATGCCTTCGGCAGATCGGTGTTATTTGTTTTCAGCAGCTTTGCGGCACGGATGAATCCATGCCCTGACACGTCTTCACGCCCAAAGAGACTTTTTCCGCAGCCTCTGAAGCCGTGCCCTTTCAAGGCTATTTCTTCGGCAGATTTGCCTTTGGCAGATTCGCCTTCGGCAAGGGCGCCACTCGATGCTATGAAGCGCATTCCCATTCCCGAACTGCTCGACAGCGACGCCGGAACTGATGACGAAATCGCCGGCTCGCTTGCCGATCTGCGCCGCATCAACCGCTGGTTCGGCAGTATTCGCGCCATCACCCAATTGATCCAAAGAGTTGCCGCCCTGACAGGGCGCACCGAGCTGTCGTTCCTGGATGTCGCCGGCGCCTCCGGCGATATCGCCGCGGCCGCAAGCAAGGCCTTACAGCAACAGGGAATCTCACTTTCCGTCACCATACTGGACCGAAATCCTTCACATCTCAACGGCAACTTCAGGACCGTTGTGGGCGATGCCCTGGCGCTTCCCTTTTGCGACAAGAGCTTCGACCTGGTTGCCTGCTCAACCTTTGTGCATCACCTGGAGCCAGAAGAGATCGTCCGGTTTGCCAACGAAGCTCTGCGGGTTGCGCGTGTGGCCGTGCTCATCAATGACCTACGCCGTCACTGGCTGCACCTGGGACTGGTATACGCCGGCTTCCCTCTGTTTCGCAGCCGGCTTACCCGGCATGACGCTCCGGTCTCGGTGCGGCGCTCGTATACCCCCGAAGAGCTTTTAGAGATACTGAGTAAAAGCAGTGCAGTCCGGATTGAAATCAGCAGGCATTACCTGTTTCGCATGGGTGCTATCCTCTGGATGGCTTGAGTTTGGATATGAGCGGCTACGATCTGATAATCGTGGGCGGAGGACTGGCGGGAAACGCCGCCGCTATCACTATTCTCCAGACTGCACCGCAGGCTCGGGTGCTGGTGCTGGAGCGCGGCTCCTATCCACGACACAAGGTCTGTGGGGAGTTCGTCTCCCCTGAAGGCATGGCAGCCCTGGAAAAGCTACTGGGAGCCCAGGCTTCCCTGCTGGCCAGCCAGGCCCCCCCGATCACTCATGCCAATATCCGAGTCGATGGCCGCGTGCTCTCTGCCCCGGTTCGCCCACCCGCCGCCAGCATCACTCGCTTTGATTTGGACTTCGCTTTATGGCAGCAAGCAAAGAAGCTTGGGGCCGAATGCCGGGAGAAGTGTCCGGTGCTAAAGGTCCAGGGAAGCGGTCCTTTCGAGATCCATGCCGAACAGGAGCAAATTAGCGCCCGTGCGCTCATCAATGCCGCTGGCAGGTGGTCTATCTTCACGCAAAGCAGAATTAAGACCTCCAGCAGTGTCAATGACAGCAAGTGGATCGGCCTGAAATCTCACTTTACCGAAACTGCTTCCTCGGGAACGATTGATCTCTACCTGTTCGATGGTGGTTATTGTGGCGTCCAGCCAGTCGCACACGACCGGGTGAATGCCTGTGCCATGGTACGCGCAAATGCGGCGGTTACTCTCAGTGACGTATGCGCGCTGCATCCCGAGCTGCAGGAGCGCAGCCGGGGTTGGATGCCGCTGATGGAGGCAATCACGACTTCGCCGCTCTATTTTTGCAATCCTCTGCCGGTCGAGAACAACATCTTTAACACCGGAGATGCAGCCGGGTTTATTGATCCCTTTGTAGGCGATGGTATGACCCTGGCTTTGCACAGCGGCATGCTGGCCGGAGAGGCCCTGACGCCATTTTTGAGCAGACAGTGCAATTTAGCCGGGGCTGCCGAAAGTTACACTTACGAATACAAGACGAGACTTCTTCCCGCCTTTCGCCGCGCACGCTGGATACGAAAGATGATCACGTTGCCGGTTGGCTTGCGCGCTCCCCTGGCACACCTTATCCGGATCACGGGAACGACGGAGACTCTGCTTAAAGCGACGAGAATTGCGGGGTAGAGAATTAGAAATTGCCATCCATCTCAGTTTGTGTCGCCCTCAGGGCTCGCACAGCCGGGGACGCCTGTACTATTCCTAAATTCTTTTCTTTTCGCGACGATTTTCAAGGGTCGGTTCGAACAGCCTGCTCTCCTCTAATTGAATCCAGTCACCGGCAGAACACAGCCGGGGACGGCTGTGCCACACAACCTTGTACGATTCGAGCAGTCCGGCAGAGGCGGAATTCCATTGCGGCTTGCCGCGCTGTGCCACGCAAGCTGCGGTTGCATCTATCAGCGAACGACCAGCACTTCGCGTGTGTGATCGCGGGCGAGGAAAAACTTCAAGGACCTGAAATTCTGAAAAAGATTTTCGATGTGGCGATTGTTGAAAACCCGCTGCAGGCGGAAGCGGGGCACCTGTTGTAACTCGAGGACGTCGGGGCCGGCAATATGATAGCGATGATAGGGGGCCTCGGGACCGGCATCTTTGGTGTGGAAGAAACCCAGCAGCATTCCCCCCGGTTTCATCACGCTCTGGATACGCTCGACCAATGGCTTTACCAGCGGTTCGGGCAAATAATCGGCAACGCTCCATAAGAGCACAGCGTCGAATTGATCTCCGCGAAAGACGAGATTTTCGGCGAAAAAGCGCTCTACGTCCAAAGTAATGCTGTCATCCTCGGTCTTGCGCAGCAGGGCCGGGTCCGTGGAAGAGAGCAGCACGTCTACGTTGTAGACCTAGTGGCCAAGCGAGGTGAGATAGTGGATGTTCGTGTGCGACGTGGGTCCCAAGTCGAGCACGGTCAGCCCTTCGCGTGCATGGATGACCTTGGTAAATTCATGAAAGCCCGTGGAGCGTCGCGGCACGCGTTCTTACGATGGCGTTAAGGGCGGCGCTCCGGCGGCGGAACTGCGAAACATCTTGAAAAACTGCGGCATCAACAACTCTATCCGGCCGTCGCGCTCAAGCTCAGTTCGCGGCGGGCTTCTCCTGACTGCGACTTTCCGTCTTTCTGAATATCAATCGCTCCTTTGAAGTAAGCTCCATCTTCGATGGTGATACGCTGGGTGGAGATATCGCCGACCAAAACCGCCGATTTCTTCAGCTCAACTTTTTCATCGCCCTGGATGTTACCTTCGACTTTGCCGTGCAGAATAACCTCGCGCGCACGAATATTAGCGCGTACGCGGCCATGCGGCCCCACGGTAAGGCTGTGCTGCTTCAGGTCAACGCTGCCTTCAACCTCGCCGTCGAGATAGAGGTCTTCGCTTCCTGAGAGCTCTCCTTTGATCAGCACCGACTTGCCGATGTGGGCAACTTCTGCCCGGAAGTTGTCACCGGTACGCTGCGCAGCAAAAGCAGGACGCGCAGCCACGGCAGCAGGCGCGCTCGCATTGCTGGAACTAACGGCGGATAGATTGGTGTTTGTACCGATATTGGTCGTGCTCGGGGCCGGAGCCGCTGAGCCAGATGGCTTTTCTTCAGGACGCGCTTTCCACATAATTTTCTCCCAGTTGTTCACGCAGACCGATCATAGGCCGAAGACAAGACTTTGGCGATTTAGACCTTTGAGATCAGGACGGCGTTTGGGACACTATACTGCCTTCCTGGCTCCGAAGAAAGTCCTTGTGCTCCTGAAAGATCATGGACGACCCGCCCGGGCCGACTGCCGCATGATTCCCAGCGAACCCAATGCCATAGGATAGGAACCTGGAGGTAACTAATGAGTACATAGAGCATACAAAGCAATTCAGGTTTACATGGTTTCAAGGGCTTAACTCCAATATCATCATGTGTTTATCTTTTAGTAAACGTTGTTCCTCAGGATCCAGGTTTGGCCAAAGGCTTGCTTACTCATAGAGAGTCGGCCTGATCGGATTGTTGCGTCAGTGATCGAAACCGAAAACCAGGGGAACAACGGTTTCCTTTACAGCCGCAACTTCTTACCAATGGGACTGCCTTTCCGACGCGGCCGACTTTGCTCTCATACCCCTCATATTTCTCCTCCTGGAGGCCAGCGCAAGCTGGCCTCTATTTTTTCGCATCGGGCAAAAAATATTCAGGAACTCGCAAGCAGACGCAAGCAACGGAAAAGCCGCTCCGGCATTCTAAATAGATAAGGTTTATGCAATCTTGCGAAAACACTAGAGGACTTTTGTCGTCTTTGGCGTTAGTTGCCGCATTCGTTATCCTCTTTCCTGAAATTCAATTGAATGCCAAAGGGCGCGCGCAATCGCACGAGACCAACTCCGGGGCCCAGGCCGAAGAGCTGCATTTGCCCGCTTCAGCCAACGATCTGGTGCGGCAGGCCATTGACAACGAACTCAAACAGACCGTTGGCGATGAAAAATATTTTTTTCATGTGCACAAACTTTCTCCAACCGGCGAACAAACCAAGGAATATGTCGAGACCGACGAGGGCGCTGTGGGCCGGCTGATAGCGGTTAACGGCCAGTCGCTGACCGACGATCAGCGCCGTAAGGAAGATCAGCACCTGCAGAAGCTGGCGACTGATGCCGATGCTCAAAGAAAGCACCGTAAAGACCAGCTTGAAGACGAAGAGCGCACCACCAAGATGCTCAAGGCAATGCCCGATGCCTTTATTTTTAAATATGACGGAGAGGAAGAATCTCCGCAATATGGCAAGCTGGTGCGTTTGCAGTTTAAGCCCAATCCAAACTTCAATCCGCCGAATCGTGAAACACAGATATACAAAGGCATGGAAGGCACGATGCTCATCGATTGCGCGGAAAAGCGCATGGTCAAGATTTCGGGCGATCTCACGCAAGAAGTTACCTTCGGATGGGGCATCTTCGGACGATTGGACAAAGGCGGTAAGTTCGAAGTCGAGCAATCCAAGATCAGCCCGCGCAGGTGGGAAACAACCATGCTGAAAATGAAGTTCACGGGGCGCGTGCTGCTGTTTAAAAAGCTGAACATCGACGAGAAAGAAACTACCAGCGATTTTCGTCCCGCCCCCGCTCACCTTAGCCTTGCTGAAGGCATCAATGTGCTGAAGCAGCAAACTTCACAATTAGCCGAAGGGCAGAGCAGCGCTTCCAAGACCAGCTCCAAATAGGTTCAACCTTTCCGAGAAGCTGCGCTCAGAGTTTCTTCCCTCACCGTCAGCTTTTGAATCAGATCTTTTCTGATAACGCGGCCAGTCCCCGGCGCATCCGAGAGCTGGACGATACCCTGGGGCGAGACGAGCACTTCGGGTTCGATGATATCTTCCTTCCAGTAGCGCTTCGAGGCAGAGACATCGCCGGGCAGCGTGAAATTTTCCAGGCTGGAAAGCGCCAGGTTGTGAGCGCGCCCAATACCCGATTCCAGCATTCCTCCGCAAAGCTCAGCCGCCATCTGCGCGTCGCGAGCGTTATGAATGCTTTCATCGAGGCAAATAGCGGTCTTGATCAGTTTTTGCAGGCGTGCGTGAAAATAAATGTCGTCGTTCCACAATGGCTGTTCGACCATTAGAAGATTGAAGGCGTCAAGTTTGAGAAGATGATCAACGTCGTCGAGGGTGTAGGCTGAGTTCGCGTCGCAGCTCAACAGGATACCGGGCCAGCGCGCGCGAATACGCTCCAGAACATCCACATCCCAACCGGGCTTGATCTTGACCTTGATGCGCTGGTAGCCGGCTTTCAGTTCGGTTGCGATCTTTTCCAGCAACTGCTCAACGGAATCCTGGATGCCGATGGAGACGCCGCAAGCGACCTGGTTACGTGTGCCGCCCAGCAACCTCCAAAGAGCAACTCCCTTTTGCAGAGACTCGGCATGCCATAGCGCATTTTCGACCGCGGCCTTGGCCATACGATGGCCGCGAATTCCGGCAAACAAAGGCACGCAGTCGCGGCCGCGGTCCACTGTTTTGCCCAGAACGGCGGGAGCGAGATATTCACGGGTCACGTACCAGGCGGTATCAACGGATTCTTCACAGTAATGCGGGCCTTCGCCGGCAACGCACTCTCCCCATGCTTCAATCCCCTGGCAATGAAGGCAAACCAGCAAAATACGGCGGTGATAGGTCCGGCCAAAGCTGGTTTCAAAAAAATGCACCAGCGGCATGCGGATCTCACGCAGCGTAACTGCCTCGACTTTAATCATGGCTGTCTGTTTCTCTGGGGCCGTAGGACCAGCATTCATCCCAGTTGCCAAGAAGAAATTTTCCATTTCCCTGGGCGTCGCGTTCATATCCCAAAACTGCCAGGTGCTGCGAAAAAGCCTTCAGAAACACTTCGCGATTGCGCATCTGGACCTGCTTAGCCCGCTCGCGGGTTTGGGCTGCTGATTTCCATTCATAGATCTGTGCCGTTACCTCGATGGAGGTCTCGATTTGTGAGGCAGGCTCCCTGCCTTCCAGTGTGCCGGCCACGCGCCGGGAACGCAGCCACCACTCGGCAACTAACCTGTCTGTGGGGAGTCCGCCCTGCAACGGCGATGATGACATCCCATAGTGGTTGACGCTGTAAGTGCGCGCGATTGCGCCCAATTTCGCGATGTTGAGGTGAGCATTCTTGATTTCCAGAGGATCAAATGTCCACTCAATGAGTTCGATGCCTCGGGCCAGCGCCTCTTCACGCTGTGCCAACTTCAATCGCTGCCCGAGTCCAAAGTTGCGGTACTGCTCGCGTACCGCCAGCATGTGCGAATGAAGATAAGAATGTCCCGAACGGGTTCCGGGAAGCGAAAACACAAAACCCACCAAGTCACTTCCATCGAATGCCCCCATCACCTGCCCGCCAATTTTCAGAGCGACGACGAACATACGCAATGGAACCAGGTCAGCATCTTCGAATTGCCAGACCTCTTTCTGCACGGCCACGCAAGCCTGCAACTCCGCGAATTCAACGCACCTGCGTACCACAACCGATTCCGCGCCCATTATTCGGCTTGTCCTTGTTTGGTAGGCCTTGGCTGTTTTGACTTTTGCCACAGCGATTCCATTTCTTCGAGAGAAGCTTCTTCCAGCTTTCGTCCCTGGGCGCGCAACTGCTCTTCGACATACTGGAAGCGGCGCCTGAATTTGCGATTGGTTTTTTTCAGCGCCAGCTCGGAATCTACTGACAGGTAGCGCGCCAGATTTACGACGACAAAAAACAGGTCGCCGATCTCGTCCTCCATGCGATGGCGCAGGCTTTCTGGAATTTGGGCAGCGCCGGAGCCGGCGATGCCGCGTCCCTGCGGATGCGGACCCGGAGCGGGAAATTGTTCGAGATCTTTTTTAAGCTCTTGCGCCTCTTCTTCCAGCTTTTCAAACAAGCCGCTGATATCAGGCCAATCAAAGCCCACCCGTGCCGCGCGCGAGCTGAGCTTATAGCCTTCGAGCAGCGCGGGAAGACCAGATGAAACTCCGGCCAAGACAGACGTGGCTTCGCCGGCCGGGGAAGCTTCGCTCGCATCTTTTTTCTGTTGATTCTTCTTTTCTTCTTCCTTTAGGGCCTCC
>QIAW01000212.1:3480-6642 GCA_003225655.1 Acidobacteriota bacterium | reverse complement strand
CTGCAGGCCTCTGAAGTGGCGAAGGCTGTTTCCACCCGCGCGTTGCCGTTTGATCGCCTGCACCTCGCCGGGCGAGTAGATGGAGACATAAACCTACAATGGAAGGAAAGTCTCAGCAGCCTGCAATCCGCTCTGGCGCTCACCGCGACTCCGCCCGCTGAGAGTGCTCCCGACGCGCTTCCTCTCCAAGGAGAATTTCGCGGGACCTACCGGCGTGCCGGCAATCACTTGGATATTGCAGATGCGCACCTGGCTACCCGCTCCACCACTGTTACCGCCTCCGGAATTTTGGCGGCTACAAATTCCATGCTCAAACTCAGCTTGAAGTCTGCGAGCGCCTCCGAGCTTCAGCCGCTGCTTTCGGCTTGGAACATCTCCAACTTCCCTCTGGAGTTGCACGGTCCGGCTTCGTTTCTCGGCGTGATCACCGGCAAGCTGAGTGCTCCCGCTGTCAACGGACATGTGGAACTCACCGATTTCTATTCTCTGCTTTCTCCGGCTGCCGGTCCGAAACCGCCTAATCTATTGCAAGCTGTAACTCGAAATTCGCCGCAGTCGCTCCAGCGTTTGCATTGGGAACAATTCAGCGCTGACATACATCTGGATCCAGATAACCTGGCCGTACGCGATGGCCTGCTCACGCGTGAAAAAGCACAAATTCATCTGCGCTTTTCGTCCACTCTGCACAAATATCAACTCGCCGATAACAGCGAGTTTTCCGCGACCGTTGCCATCCGCGGGGCTTTGCTCGAAGATCTGCAGAACCTTGCCGGCGTCAATTATCCGCTCACGGGAACGGTGAGCCTGGACCTTGAAGCCTCAGGTACCCGGCTTGATCCTCGCGGTGAGGGCAACTTCGAACTGCTGCAGGGTACGGTCATGGGCAGGCCTTTCAAGTCTTTGCGCTCGAACATTCGGCTTAGCCGTCAGGAGGTGCAATTCAATGATTTCGTTTTTGCTCTCAACGGCGCTCGTATGACCGGCACGGCAAGCTATAACTTTGTGAACGATGGCACTCGTTTTGAAGTCACAGGTGAGAACTTCGACCTGGGGCACATTCCGGCGTTGGCTTCGGAAAGGCTTTCCATCCAGGGTACGGCTACGTTCAAGGCTTCGGGATCGGGAACGCTGAGCGAGCCGGTGTTGAATGCCAAGGCCACTCTGCACGACCTGGTCTTGAACGGCGAACGGCAAGGAGACCTGAACATTGAGGCCGCCGCCACACAAGGCGCTGATCTGCGCATCAAAGCCTATTCAAAACTCGAGGATGCCACCCTGCAGCTTGATGGCAGTGTGCATCTGCGTGGCTCCTGGCCCGCCGATATCACTCTCAACATCCGCGATCTCGATTTCGATCCACTGCTGCACGCCTATTTACAGGGTCACATCACCGGGCACTCTTCCGCGGCAGGCACTCTCCATCTGCAGGGGCCGCTGCGCGATCTCCGGCAAGTCAATCTCATCGGAGACTTCCCCCAGCTTTCCGCCGATATTGAAAACGTAAAGCTGCGCAACGAAGGACCGATTCGTTTTTCCGCCGCGCAGGGCGTGCTGCACCTCGAACAGGTGCACATCGTTGGTGAAGGGACAGATTTTTCCGCGCAAGGTTTGGTGCCATTTTCCATGCAGCAGCCGGTCAATGTAAGCGTCAACGGTAATATCAATCTGCGCGTGTTGCAGGGCTACTACCCCGGATTGCAATCTTCCGGCGCTACCGCCGTTGCCATGAAGATCGAGGGCACTTTAGATCAGCCCTCGGTCATCGGTCAGGTGCAAATCTCGAATGCCGGTGTCTCCCTCATTGACCTGCCTAACGGCCTGAGCGAGATGAACGGGACCCTGGTTTTCAACCAGAACCGTCTGCAAATCCAATCATTGACCGCGCGCACTGGCGGCGGGGATCTGAAATTAGGCGGGTTCATCGCATACTCCCGCGGCATTTACTTCGATGTGGCTGCGAGCGGAAACGGTATTCGCTTGCGCTATCCGCCCGGTGTCAGTGCCGAGGCCAGCGCCGAATTGCGTTTTGTAGGGACTTCGCAAAACTCAACCCTCTCTGGTGAGGTCATCGTCAACAAATTCAGCCTGACGCCCAGCTTCGATTTCGGTTCGTATCTGGTCAGCAGCAAACGGCTGGCGTTTACATCGAGCGCCGACTCGCCCTTGAGCAATGTTCATTTCGCCTTGCATGTAATTACCCGGCCTGAACTACAGGTGCAAAGCTCCCTCGCTAAAGTCACCGGCGACGCCGATTTGAACCTGCGTGGCACGGCAGCGCGGCCGGTTGTCTTGGGAAGGGTCAACATCTCTTCCGGCGACATCTTTTTTAACGGTACGAAGTATCATCTTGAACGCGGCGATGTTCTTTTCATTAATCCGCTGGCGATCATCCCCATTCTGGATATGGAAGCCACTACCCGTGTGCGCGACTATGACATTACATTGGGCTTCCATGGTCCTATTGACCGGCTGACTGCCAGCTATCGTTCTGATCCGCCGCTGCCCACCGCTGATATCATCGCGCTCCTTGCCCTGGGACGCACGCGCGAAGAGCAAGCGTTGAACAACACCCAAACCTCCACCACCATCACGGACACTGCTGCTAATGCCATCCTCGGCCAGGCCCTGAACTATGCGCTTAGCAATCGCGTGCAGCGGCTCTTCGGCGCCAGCCGTATCAAGATTGATCCCCAGGTTGGCGAACCCGGTACTCCCAATGCCCGGCTTACGGTTGAGCAGGAAGTTTCAAATAAAGTGACTCTTACCTACATCACAAATCTTTCGCAATCGGCGCAACAAGTGATACAAATCGAAATTCAGATTAATAAGAACCTCTCGTTGGTGGCGTTGCGCGATCAGTACGGAGTTGTGGGATTCGATTTCAGAATCCGCCAGCGTAAACGATAATCAGAGCAGAGGTGAGGAAAAGCGAGCGCCCTGCTGCGCCCTGACGATGCGAGGCGAGGGGTATCAATCACCCTGAGCGGCAGGGAAGGGTAAATGTTGCGCTGGCTTATATAAATGGAGGTAGCATGGCAGGAGTTCCCAGCAGCGATCCATGGCAACTCGCGCGTCTCGCCATGGTTGCGGCCCAGTTGCGTCAGCGCGGCATTCGCGATGAGCGCGTCCTCTCCGTCATGGAGCGGGTGCCGCGCCATCTTT
>QIAW01000212.1:0-3406 GCA_003225655.1 Acidobacteriota bacterium | reverse complement strand
GCCCTCAGGACATTGTTCTCGAAGTCGGCACCGGCTCCGGATACCAGACCGCTTTGCTGGCCGAGTTGGCGGCGCGTGTATATTCCATTGAGCGCTATGCTTTTCTGGCCAATCTGGCCGAGCAGCGCCTTAGAAATCTTGGCTATAACGATATCGAAGTTGTGGTTGGCGACGGTACTCTGGGACTTCCTCAACATGCCCCCTATGACGTCATCGTTGTTGCCGCTGCCGCTCCACGCGTCCCGCCGGCTCTGGTACAGCAACTGCGGGAAGTGGACAGCCCAGGTGATGGCGGCCGGCTCATCGTTCCCGTAGGTAGCCCCGAGAACCAGCAGCTTCAGCTTGTGCGCCGGTGCCAGGGAGAGCTGGTGACCAGCTTTCTTGACGGCTGTCGCTTCGTGCCTTTGATCGGCAAAGACGGCTTTCACGCCTGACCAGCACGGCATCTTTGCCGTGCTGGTTTATTCTCTGGGTCTCCGTGACGAGTCTGTTCAAAAGATGTTCAGATTTTGTAGCTTCAAATTACCCGGCTACAATACTTCCGTGCCTCTCATTCGCGACATCCGTACCACTCTGGAGATGATCAAGTGGGAGCACTCCGTCTTCGCGCTCCCCTTTGCGCTCTGCGGCGCCATACTGGCCGCGCGCGGATGGCCAACCGCTTGGCAGCTTGCGTGGATTGCAATCGCCATGATCGGTGCACGCTCCGCCGCGATGGCCTTCAACCGCCTGGTAGATGCTGATATTGATGCCGCCAACCCGCGCACAAAGATGCGCGCCATTCCCGCCGGAGCGCTCTCGCGAAAGTTCGTTGTTGTCTTCGTGGCTGTTTCGGCCGCGCTTCTCCTGCTCGCCGCGTGGCGGCTCAACCGGTTGGCTTTTTATTTGTCGCCGGTGGCTCTCGCGGTGGTGCTCCTGTATTCATTTACCAAGCGCTTCACCCGCTGGTCGCACCTGGTACTGGGCTTTGCTTTGGGAATCGCCCCTGCCGCGGCGTGGATCGCGGTTCGCGGATCGCTCGACCCACGTATCCTGCTGCTCACCGCGGCCGTGACCTTCTGGGTCGCCGGATTCGATGTGCTCTATGCCTGTCAGGATTACGATTTTGACCGCCAGTCCGGACTTTATTCCATCCCGCGTTTTGTGGGCATCAGCAACGCGCTTTGGATCGCGCGGGCCCTGCACCTCGTGATGCTGGCTCTGCTGGCTGCGCTGGTTGTAGTTTTTGGACTAGGGAAGTTTGCGCTGGCCGGAGTGATCGTTGTTGCCCTGCTGTTGCTCTATGAGCATTCACTGGTGCGTGCTCACGATCTCAGCAAGCTCAACGCCGCATTTTTTTTCTTTTTATCGCTGCAGATCTGCTGCTGCCGAAATAATAGGGGTGCGTCGGCACTTTTGCCTTGGCATCCCCTTCCGATGAGCTTCTGCTGGACAGCCTATCGTGCTTGCGGCTGCGACTTCGCTTCCGTTGTTCCCCGCATGGGGGTTGCCGCCGATCCAAAACTCACCGACTCCATGCCGTGAATCATCGACTCAATGTCGTTAGGGTTGGCTGCCATAAACGAAAACGTGATCGCGTAGCTTGGCATTAGCACGAACACCTGCGTCTGATAAAACACCGGAGCGCCGGGCGCCACCTTCGATACCATGTCCAGCCGGTAGAATTGCTTGCCCCCGAAGGTGTAGTGCTTATCAGCGTGCAGCACCTCAAAGCCTGCCTCGGGCGAGGCAAACGATTTCAGAGCGGCATCCATAAAAGTCTTGGGCGTAGTGTTCTTGGGCAAAGGATCGGCGACGATGGTTATATACCGCATGTCAGCCCCACCGGAACTCTCAGGATTCGCGGTGAGCAACGCGTATTGACTTGCCGCCGCGTTGGAAGATTGCACCGCATTCGCCTTCCAGCCATCGGGAAAAGCATACGAGAACCCGAAGTAGCCGTTTACATAGTGCTTTCCCTCTACGGCGCCATAATCCGGATGGGCCTCTGTTGCCTGCGGGCCCAATTCAGCTCGCGGACCCGAAGCTTGAGGCTGTGAAACCAGAGGCACTGCCAGTATGAGGGCGCACAACAAAGCGATCGTAGAAATACGTCGCACAAACATGGGAACCTCACATTCTTTCAAGGGGGCTCTTGGCCCCAGTTTGTGAAATTGCTGCTTTCAAGCAACTGGCTCTCTGCCAGTTTGAGCGCTGAAGCAGCGTCAAGTTAAATTGCTACATAATTATTAAACGTGAACCGGCGCTGGAAGCCAAGATTACCTAGGTATCATATTGTGGTAATGCAGTCGTTAGGATATCACATAGCGGTAACAGTCCCATTTCAGGAAGCTTTTTGGGGATTGAACAGTTACTAGAGTCCGTCCATGTCCAATCGGTTACTGCGATTAACATTCGCCCTGGCGTCCCGCCAGTTCATAAGCGCTAGTCCGCGTTCAATTTTGCCTTTCGCTCTTGTTTTGTCCAAGCGCCAAATGCTAATTGCTAAGTGCTAATTTCCCGCGGTATCATCGATAGTTACAGAAGTTATACAGCTCATGGCACCTACAACCCAGACCCACGCCTTTCAGACCGATGACCTGCGCTTGCGTCCCATCGCGGAGAAGGTCATTTCCGGCCAGCGGCTGAGCGGGGAGGAGGGGGTGGCACTTTTTCAATCGTCCGACATTTTGGCCATTGGGTGGATGGCCAATCACGTACGTGAGCGCATGCACGGCGATGTGACCTACTTCAACGTCAACCGCCACATCAATCCCACGAATGTTTGCGTGGCCGCCTGCCGCCTGTGCGCCTTTGGGAGAAAGAAAGATACCACCGGCTCCTACACCATGGCGCTCGAAGAGGCCTGGCAGACAGCGGCTTCGGGCTACTCGGAGGCGGTGACCGAATTCCACATCGTCGGCGGATTGCACCCTGACCTGCCGTTCTCTTATTTTCTCGACCTCATTGCCGGCCTCAAACAACGCTTTCCCCAGGTCCACCTGAAAGCCTTCACCATGGTTGAGGTGGCTTATCTGGCCAGGCGCGGCCAGCTTTCGATCCAGCAGACTCTGGAGCAGTTGAAGACCGCGGGCGTGGATTCACTGCCCGGCGGCGGCGCCGAGATTTTCGCTCCCCGGGTGCGCTCGATTATCTGTGACCACAAGATTGACGGCAGGGAGTGGCTCGAGACCGCTCGCCTCGCGCACCGCATCGGCCTGCGTTCCAATGCGACCATGCTCTACGGCCATGTGGAAAACGACGAAGACCGCGTAGACCACCTGCTCAAACTGCGTGAGTTACAGGATGAAACCGGCGGCTTCCAGACTTTCATCCCCTTGGCATTCCATCCGGATAACACTCCACTGCAGCACCTGCCCAAGACCACCGGCATGCTCGATATCAAGAACATCGCCATCGGCCGCCT
>QIAW01000211.1 GCA_003225655.1 Acidobacteriota bacterium | reverse complement strand
AGACGGGCCGGATGGCAGCGCGCTTGCTTCTTACACGCCGTGTTCTGCGTGCATTTATCGCCTGTTTTTTGTATCTTACCCTGCCAGGAAAATAATAATGAAACTGACTCTACTGGATTGGGCTGTCGTAGTCGCATATTTTGTCGTGAACCTCGGCATTGGTTTCTACTACTTCCGCCGCGCCAGCGGGAGCGTAAGTGAATTCTTCATTTCTGGACGCAGCGTGCCCTGGTGGCTGGCGGGAACTTCGATGGTGGCCACTACATTCGCGGCCGATACCCCACTGGTCGTAACCGGGATTGTGTACAGAAACGGCATCGCGGGAAACTGGCTGTGGTGGGCCTATGCGTTGAGCGGAATGCTCACAGTGTTCTTCTTCGCACGGCTGTGGCGGCGGGCCGGAGTGCTCACCGATATGGAGCTGGCCGAACTGCGTTACTCGGGCAAGCCGGCGGCATTTCTGCGCTGCTTCCGCGCGCTTTATCTTGCGCTGCCGGTGAATACCATCATCATTGGGTGGGTCAACCTGGCCATGGCGACGATTCTGCAACTTACGCTAGGCATCAGCAAGATGAGCGCGGTGATGTTCTGCCTGGGACTCACGGTTGCTTACACGGTTGTTTCCGGCTTGTGGGCGGTGCTTTGGACTGACCTGCTGCAGTTTGTGCTGAAGATGGGGATGGTCATCGTGCTGGCAATCTTCGCTTTACAGGCTGTGGGCGGCATTCATGGATTAATGGCCCGGCTGGCGGAGCACGATGCGGTGGCGCATACCAACACTCTTGCCTTCGTTCCCGACAAAAGTTCGAGTCTGTACCTCATCTTTCTTACGTATCTAACGCTTACATGGTGGGCCAGTTGGTATCCGGGCGCGGAGCCGGGGGGCGGCGGTTATATTGCACAACGCATCTTCTGCGCCAAAGATGAACGGCATTCGCTGGGAGCGACGCTGTGGTTTAACGTGGCCCACTACGCGCTGCGTCCGTGGCCGTGGATTTTGACGGCGCTGGTAGCAGTAGCGCTGATTCCGCATCCGGCAAACCCCGAGGGCGCTTACGTGCAAATCATGATTGACCACTTGCCAGCGAGCCTGCGCGGATTGATGCTGGCCGGATTCGCTGCTGCCTACATGTCTACCATTGGCACGCAGATCAATCTGGGCGCTTCGTACCTGCTGAATGACGTCTATCGCAGGTTCCTGGTGCGGGATGGCAACGAGCGCCATTACGTGAACGCCTCACGCTGGCTTACGATCCTGGTCACGGTGATCGCCGCAGTAGCAACCTACTATATGAGTTCTATTCAAGGCGCGTGGCGATTCCTTATTTCGCTCGGCGCTGGGGCTGGACTGGTTTTCATGTTGCGCTGGTTCTGGTGGCGGGTGAATGCCTGGTCAGAGGTAAGCGCCATGTGCGCGGCCGCCCTCTCGTCGCTATTTTTGCAATCGCCGCTGGCATCGGGTGCGGTCCGGGTGCTGCAAGGTTTTGATCCCATGCTGTTCAGCACGCTCGATCCTCTGGTTACCCACAAGTCGCTCGATGCCAGCGATCCGCATGCATTTGCCTGGCTGGTGCTGCTCACGACCGCATTTACGACTATTACCTGGCTGGCAGTCACATTCCTGACGCCGCCGGAGCCGCAGAGCAAGCTGCGCGAGTTCTACGAGCGGGTGCGCCCGGCAACCCTGGGCTGGAAGCCAATCGCCGGTGCAGATGCGACCTCAAGTCAAAGTCTGTTGTGGTCTGCTGCCGACTGGATCGCCGGCTGTGCTCTGATCTATTGCGCGCTGTTCGGGATCGGTAAATTGATCTTCGGAGATTGGGTCCTGGGCGTCGAGCTGCTGCTTGGCGCGGTGGTCTGCGTGATATTCATCTTCTGGGATCTGAACCGCAGAGGGTGGGAGACGCTGAGTTCGTAGAGCCCTGGCGCAAGAATTAAACCGCAGAGGACAGAGACGTAGCAAGCTACGTCTCTACGAATTCCGCCTGCTAGTCACCCATTCTGGTAGTCAACCATTGTCTTTTCGGGGAAATCAGATTCACGGTTTTTGGGCAGAGTAGCGCCTTCTGTACAATCGGCAGTGAGAATGAAAGAAGGAATCTGGTTCTGGGTAGTGTTTAATGCCGGCGTGCTGGTGCTGCTGGCGCTGGATCTGCTGGTTTTCCACCGCAAGCCGCGTGCTATCAAGTTTCGCGAGGCGGTGGCCTGGAGCATCTTTTGGGTCCTGCTGGCTGCTGCTTTTGCGGTGCTGGTATGCCTCCGCGGAGGCAGTCAGAAGGCGCTGGAGTTCACCACAGGCTATATCATCGAAGAATCGCTGAGCATTGATAACTTATTTATTTTCTTGTTGATCTTCCGCTTCTTTAAAGTAGAAGATGAGCTGCAGCACAAGATCCTGTTCTGGGGCATCATTGGGGCGCTGGTGACCCGCGGGATTTTCATCGTGGTCGGTGTTTCGCTCTTACGGCGATTCGAATGGATTGTCTACCTGTTTGGCGCATTCCTGGTTTACACCGGGGTCCGGCTTTTCACCCAAAACGAGCAGGAAGT